>NZ_JBNPON010000050.1:0-28026 GCF_050315195.1 Clostridium sp. SGI.024
GGAGTTGTTTAAAAACAACTCCTTAATTTATTTTAGCTTTCATTAAAAATTCTTTGGAATTCTTCACCATCAATTTTTTCTTTTTCTAGTAAAGCTGCTGCTACTGCATGAAGTTTATTTATATTTTGGCTTAATAAAGTTTCTGCTCTTTCATAAGCTTCATCTATAAACTTCTTAACTTCCTTATCTATTTCTGCACCAACTTCTTCACTAAAGTTTCTTCCATGTCCTAAGTTCTTACCTAAGAATACTTCATTATTATCTGAGCTATAAGATATTGTTCCAAGCTTTTCACTCATACCATATTCCATAACCATAGCTCTAGCTATAGCACTTGCTCTATCTATGTCATTTTTAGCCCCTGTAGAAATATCTGAAAGAATTAGTTTTTCAGCTACTCTACCACCTAATAATCCAACCATCTCATCCTTTAACTTTTCCTTTGAAGTATATGATCTATCTTCATTTGGTAAGTGCATAGTATATCCACCTGCCATACCTCTTGGTATTATACTTATTTCATGAACTGGGTCTGAATGTTCAAGAAGATTCATAACTACAGCGTGACCTCCTTCATGATAAGCTGTAAGCTTCTTATCATGCTCACTCATTACTCTACTCTTCTTTTCAGGACCAGCTATTACCCTAGTTATAGCTTCTTCAAATTCCTGCATTCCTATTAATTTTTCACTTCTTCTAACTGCTAACAAAGCTGCTTCATTAGCTAAGTTTTCTATATCAGCTCCACTAAATCCTGGTGTTCTCTTAGCTAATACCTTTAAATCTACATCTTCAGCTAAAGGTTTTTTCTTAGTGTGAACTTTAAGAATTTCTTCTCTACCCTTAACATCAGGAGCTCCAACAACTATTTGTCTATCAAATCTACCTGGTCTTAATAAAGCTGGGTCAAGGATATCTGGTCTATTAGTTGCAGCAATCATTATAATCCCTTCATTAGCACCAAATCCATCCATTTCAACTAATAATTGATTTAGAGTTTGTTCTCTCTCATCGTGTCCACCACCAAGTCCTGCACCTCTTTGTCTACCAACTGCATCTATTTCATCTATAAATACCAATGATGGAGCACTTTTTTTAGCTTGTTCAAATAAATCTCTAACTCTTGACGCACCTACACCAACAAACATTTCAACAAAGTCAGAACCTGATATACTATAGAATGGAACACCCGCCTCACCTGCAATAGCTTTAGCAAGTAATGTTTTACCTGTTCCTGGAGGACCAACTAATAATACTCCTTTAGGTATTCTTGCTCCCATCTGAGTATACTTAGATGGTTGTTTTAAGAAATCTACAATTTCTTCCAGTTCTTGCTTTTCTTCATCAGCGCCAGCAACGTCATCAAAGGTAACTCTTTTTGCATCTGGAGGCATTATTTTAGCTCTACTTTTTCCAAAGTTCATTACTCCTCTTCCACTTCCGCCACCTTGAGATTGTTGTGTCATCATAAAGAAGAATACGAATACTAACACTAAAATCATTATTGTTGGAATTATACTTATCCAAAGACTACTATTTGATGGTTGTTTAAAATCAACCTTCACATCATCCTTTGGATTTTCAGACATTAACATTTGCACCATTTCCTTTGGAGCATATGTATTAAATTGCTTATTGTCTCTTGTTTTACCTGATATAAGCATCTTATCAGGTTGAACCATAATACTTTCTATTTCATTTCCTATCCATTTTTGTTGGAAATCACTGTATGATATCTCATCTGCCATTTTGCCACTATTCCACAAAAACGTTGCAGAAAAGAATAATATCAAAATTACAAATATCCATACTGTTGCGCTTGAATATTTTTTCATTCAAGGCCCCCCTTTCGTCTAGTTTTATTATATTGCACTATTATACTATATTTCATTTTATTTTTTATATACTTCTTCTTTTAATATTCCTACATATGGTAAATTTCTATATCTTTCTGCATAGTCTAATCCATAGCCCACCAAAAACTCATCTGGCACTTCAAATCCACAGTATTTTACATCTAAATCTACCATTCTTCTAGATGGTTTTGTTAATAAAGTAACTATTTCTATACTATTTGCTTTTCTAGCTTTTAAATATTTTAATAAGTAATCTAAAGTAACTCCACTATCTATTATATCTTCTACTATTATAATGTCCTTACCTTCAATACCATGATCTAAATCCTTTAATATTCTTACTACTCCTGATGTTTCAGTAGAATTTCCATAACTAGATACTGCCATAAAATCTATTTCACATGGTATAGATATATTTTTTATTAGTTCAGATGCAAATATAACTGAACCCTTTAAAATTCCTACTATTATTAAATCCTTACCTTTATAATCTTCACTTATAGCCTTACCTATCTCTTTTACTTTATTTGTAATTTGTTCTTCTGTAAGTAATATCTCTTTTATATCTTTCGTCATATTTCTATTCCTTTCTAACAAATGTAATTCTTATAATTCTTTTTGTATCCTTAGTTACTTTAAAACTTTCAGAAACCTTATATCCTACTAACCAAGCTATTTCATTATCAAAACATAAGATAGGAACCTCATTTCTTTCTTCTATAGGTAATTTTAAATCAATAAAAATATCCTTTACCTTTTTACTACCTTTCATTCCAAGTGGAATAATTCTGTCCCCATTTAATCTTTTCCTAATTATTAGCTTTTCTTTTATCTTATCATAATCAAAAAATTTTATTAATACATTATTAGAAAATTCTATACTTTTTTTATTATCTACTATATCAAAACTTATGATATACTTCCCGAAAACTATACATTTCTTATCTAAGTCACTTTTATTTAATATAACTTCTTGAAATTCATTATTTTTAATTTCTCTAAATCTTAAATATATATCTCCATATATATTTTCGGCTATTACTCCATTAGGTATATTTATTTTTTTATTAGTGTTATTACTTGCTAGTGATACTACTTCATAAATATGTTTCATTTCAAAGTTCGTGTGTTTACCAGTAAAATTTATAAATGCTTTTTTTATAAGCCTAGTTAAAATAGCTTTTTCAATAGAAAAAGCTTCCTTAGATATAATTAACTTTTCTCCATAGTTAGTGCAAAACTTTTTATAATAATTATTGCACTCTTTTTCAATAAAGTCATTATCTATTTGTAATAAACTTGCCATTCTATTTATTGTTTCTACTATATCCTTGTTAAAATTATTCCTCATATAAGGAAGAATATCTAATCTCACCTTATTTCTATTGTATACATTTTCTAAATTAGTTTTATCTATTCTAGGTTTTAAGTTGTTAGCATTACAATACTGTTCTATTTCTTCCCTAGATAAGCAAAGAATAGGTCTTATTATTCCTCCTTCTCTTTTACTCCTAATCCCACAAAGTCCCTCAATTCCAGAACCTCTCATCATATTCATAAGAACTGTTTCAGCTTGATCATTTGAATTGTGAGCAATAGCTATCTTATTGTACCCATTTTTCTTACTTATTAAATGAAAGAACTTATATCTCTCTTCTCTTCCTGCTAGTTCATGAGATATACTTCTTTCCTTAGATATTTTATCTATATCTATCCTATCAGAAAAGAAATCTACATTTAGGCTATGACATATATCCCTTGCATATTCCTCATCTTTAAAGGCTTCATCTCCTCTAAGCATATGATTTACATGTGCTGCTGCAATTTCAATATTAAAATCCTCTTTAAGTTCAAAGAGAATATTTAATAAACAAACAGAATCAGGACCACCTGACAAAGCCACCAAAACCCTATCCCCATTTTCTATTAGATTATTTTCAATTACAAAAGCCTTTACTTTGTTTATCACAACAATACTCCTTAGTAAAATTATTTTAATATATAATATAATAACCTTAACAAAGTTATCTGTAAATAAAATTTCTTAACTATTTTTTACAATATTGTAATATAAAATATATCATAAAAATAAATCTAATATTATCTTTTTTAAAGTAAAATTTTTTCAAAAAATAATCAGGAGCTGTTCAAAAACAGCTCCGTAAAAACATTTTTATTATAAAACATTTCTAATATATTGAATATATTTTAGAAACTAATACAGTCATATCATCTTTAACCTTTCCTCCACTTAAAACCATAGCTTTTTCTAATATATCTCTAGATAGTGCAGATGGATTTGTATCCGCATATTCTAGGTATTCCTCTAGCCAAGAATAACTTCCTATATTATTTTTATCTATATCTAAAACTCCATCACTAATGGAAACTATAATATCACCATGTTTTAATTTGAACTTCTCTGTTGTCACATCTACAGAATCTAATATTCCAAAAGGTAAAGTGTTAGATTTAATTACCTTTATATCCTTGTTTCTTTTTATAAAGCTTACAACTCCTCCAATCTTTATAAATTCAGCCTCACCTGTATATAAATCTACTATATTCAAATCCATAGTGGTAAATTTTTCATCTTCATTGAACTTCATGGTCATTATTGAATTAACAGTATCAATTGCAGTCTTTTCGCTAAAGCCATTTTCTATAAATTTCTCAATTAATCCTACAGCCAATCCACTTTCTATTCCTGCTTCTGGTCCTGATCCCATACCATCGCTTATTATATTAATATAAGTTCCTTCATTAGTTTCAGAAAAACTATAGCTATCTCCAATATAAGTCTCCCCCTCCTTAGCCTTAATAGCAGCATAAGAAGTCATATGATATTTAGGTGTTTCTTCTATTATTACAGTGCATTCTCCAGTATCAGGATTTATTCTTGTTCCTTCCTTGGATATAGATACAGGAACCTTAACTAAAGTGTTAATTATAGGTAATATCATCTTTGTGCAATATCTTTCTTCTTCTGGATTAGTGGTTGAGACTTTTATTTTCATTCTTCCATTTCTATCTAGATATGAAAAAACATCTGAGTAATCAATTTTGTTTCTATTAAAAGCCTTTCTTAATATTTTATCTATTTCAAAACAAATAGAAATATCCTTCTCAAAATCCCTTATCATCCCCTCCATTGTATTAGATATATTATTAATATGACTTGCTATTATGTTTCTTCCTTCACTTAATCTTGTTTTTAAGGCTTCATTTACAGTATAATTGTTAACTATCTCTTGAGCATTTTTTATTAAACTTCTAGTTTTAACACATTTTTTTTCTAAAGGCTTAGGAATGTATATATCATTTTTTTCACAACTACTTATTAATTCAGTAAAACCTTCAAAGGTTGAGTGTAAATTTCTATCCCAGCACCTTTGTCTGAGTTCACAATTATAACAAACTCTATCAGCTAGACTCTCTACCATTGCAGTTCCCTTATTATTTAAAGACAAAATATCATTTTCACCTAAATTTAATATAGATGCTGATAAAGTTGATAAAATAGATTTCATAGAACTTAGCCTATCTATAAATTCTCCTTTTATTCCATTTAAATGAATATCATTAATGATTTCAACCTTCTTCTCTTTATTAAACTCATTACTAACGCTTTCTATAAAAATCTTTGGAATAGAAATCAAAACTATAGATGATAACATAACTTCTATTCCCCCATAAAGATTAAAGGAACTGGAGTACATACATACTATAAAATAAATAACACCATATGATAAAGCAGAAAATATTCTACCAACTTCTTTAAAGATTCCAATTATTAATCCACATAAACTATATAATGTTATAGCTGTAACAATATCTCCATTAGTTATTCCTATAATAAGCCCCATGGAAACGCCTATAGCAGCTCCGATTCCAGCTCCCCCTATATATGCAAAAATAGCAATTGAAGATAAAGCTAATACATTCCTAATTTGTATATTAAGTATATTTACGTTTCCTACACCTGCAATCAATAGGCAAATTAATATACCTATACTAATTATTTCTTCTGTTGAGAAAAAATAATTACTTTCTAACTCATCTATACATTTTAAAGCATAACTTATCATATATTTTACTGGAATTATACTTGAAACCTTTAACAAAGAAAATACTATGTTAACTCCCATTGGTTTGTTATTAATAACTAAGTTATATATAATAAACACAGAAAAGGTTAAGAAAAAAGTAACATAATCCCTATTTTTTAATTCTAACTTATTACAAACTTCTATATATCCTATAACTAACACAGCTGCTATGAAATAGCTAATAGCTCCTTCTAAACCAGATGATATGGATATATACCCCAATACCGTTCCTATAAGAGCTAATATGACATTTGTAGTATTTTCTTTCTTTATACCTATAAGATATGCAATACCGAAAGGTGCTATGCCCATATCTATAGTTGCTGATACTAAAACTCTACTTAGCAAAAATCCAATTGAAAGAGATATAATCATCCCAAACTGCGTTCCTTGAACCTTCAATTGTTTTTTTTTCTTTTTTTCTACTCTCTTATAAGTTGATATATTAACACCATATTGCATTTTTTCTCCTCCAATTTCCATAAAATGTAATTTTGATTATATCATCTTATAAAAAAAATATGTGTCGCATGATGTATCATTATTTTTTTTTCGTAGTACAATAATATGTAAATTTCCTTATTTCAATATACTTTTTCATACATAAATTTCTAAATACTAAGTTTTTATGTTATTTAACCTTTTAATTTTCAAAATAAATTTGTCAGTATCACTTAATTTTTGAGGAAAAAAATAGAGAGAAAAATATAATATCCATCTCCTCCTATATTGAAGTAAATGGATTTATAAAAACTATTCATAGGATAATTCCTAGAAAAAAAAGTACTTAAGTTAAACTTAAGTACTTTGGTGCTGAAGACCGGAATCGAACCGGTACGGTATCGCTACCGCAGGATTTTAAGTCCTGTGCGTCTGCCTGTTCCGCCACTTCAGCGTATATGGTAGCGGAAATAGGACTTGAACCTACGACACCTCGGGTATGAACCGAGTGCTCTAGCCAGCTGAGCTATTCCGCCATGTTTTTGGTTGCGGGGGCAGGACTTGAACCTACGACCTTCGGGTTATGAGCCCGACGAGCTGCCAACTGCTCCACCCCGCGATATTATAAGCTAAATTCAACTTGGTGCTGAAGACCGGAATCGAACCGGTACGGTATCGCTACCGCAGGATTTTAAGTCCTGTGCGTCTGCCTGTTCCGCCACTTCAGCGTATATGGTAGCGGAAATAGGACTTGAACCTACGACACCTCGGGTATGAACCGAGTGCTCTAGCCAGCTGAGCTATTCCGCCACATTTTTGGTTGCGGGGGCAGGACTTGAACCTACGACCTTCGGGTTATGAGCCCGACGAGCTGCCAACTGCTCCACCCCGCGATATTATAAGCTAAATTCAACTTGGTGCTGAAGACCGGAATCGAACCGGTACGGTATCGCTACCGCAGGATTTTAAGTCCTGTGCGTCTGCCTGTTCCGCCACTTCAGCATATTTTCTTTTGTCGCCCCTCAGCGACAAAATTAATTATATATGATGTTTTCTATAGTGTCAACATCTTTTTTTGTTTTTTATTTGATATTAATTAATTTTATTTGTAAATTCTTTTTGTCATAAATTATAAAGGGATACTTTCTAATAGAAAATAGCCCTTTGTATAGATTTATATATTAAATTTATATGATGCCCACTATTATTTTTTATTAATAACTTTTTCTTGAACCCTTAGATTTAAAATCTTGCTTCTTCTTAACATCTTGCATTCTTTCTTCACTGTCTTTTAAGAACCTTGACATTATATCTTCGAAATTACCTGCATTCATACTAGTTTTTTTGTTTTCTGAGGTCCAATCTATTTCTACAGGTTTAATTGATTTTTTTTGTACATTTGCTTGCTTTATTGACAAGCTTATCTTACCATTATCATCAATAGATATTACTTTTACTTTTACCTTATCTTGTTCATGAAGATGTTCTCTAATATCCTTAACAAATGAATCTGCCACTTCTGAAATGTGAACCAGCCCTGTCTTTCCCTCTATTTCAACGAAAGCTCCAAAACTAGTTATATTAACCACCGTACCTTCTAATATGTTTCCTGCCATCAAGGTCATGTTACAAAGATTCCTCCTTAAAAATTAAATAATATATGTTATTATAATAATAACCTCTTTTAAATAGTTCTAAAACATATTTTTTTAATTTTGCTGCTGGGAATTCACAACTTTTTCTCCATCCTTAATCATCCCTAGTCTTTCCCTCGCAAGTTTCTCAAGATATTCATTAGATTCATTAGCCTTTTTAAGATCTGATTCTAATTCACCATTTTTATTCTTAAGTTCTTGTAATTCTTCCTGACTATTAATAATGTCTGTTTGAATTCTTCTAATTGTAATTTCTTGTTTTATATAATTAGCAACAAAAATAACAAAAATAAAAACTATAATTAATCTTTTAAGAGTTAGTTGCTTTTTAATTGCTCTCACCCTCTTTAAAATATATTATATAATATATTTTAAACACTATAAATATTTTATTCAAGATATTTTTTTATGTTCGTAGTTTTAATTTCATTTTTTACCAGCAATACCGTAATATATTATCTTTATGGGATAAATCATATTCTTAAATATTACCCTAATAAATTTCGCAACTTTACTAATTATATATTTTTCTCCCTTAAAGACTATAGGGCTTATAAACTTTAAATAAAAAATTAAAGTTAAAATCATAAATATATATACATAGGGACCTAAAAATGCATAATTTGTATATAGTAGAAAAGTAAATACTATAATCGCTGTAAGAATCCAAAATAATATATCCTCAATTATTACTATTATTTTAGGAATCTTAAATCCTCGTATTATGTTGTATAAATCAAATAATATGCCAATTAATATCCCTGCAAGTACTGAATATACTAACATATCAATTTGAACGTTTAAAGATAATGGCATATCATATACCTACTTAAACAACCTAGAAATTATACTTTCTTTTTCTTTTTTTATTTCTTTACTACTATATACTATTGAAGATACATTTCCCACTATTATCACATCACCATTTTGAACATCAAGTTTATTCATTTTTAACTCTGATCCCTTAATAGTTAAAAAACCTAACTTTGTGTTTAATAAAATTTTCTCATCATCAAAACTTATAACTTCTTCTACCCCAGTAAGAGTTAATTTTTTTCTATTTTCTAAAACTATGTTGCCCCTAGGCTCTTCTAGTTTATTCTCACTTTTCTTTTCCATCTTATCTCCTCCACATATTCTTTATAAAAATATATGAAAGAGATATAATATTTATTCTTTATCTTCTTCGCCTTCTATTATCTCATACATTTCTTTTGCATTTTCTTTTTTCACATGTTCGACTACATTTATAATTCTTGCCTTTAATGATCTATTAGCAAATTGTATTTCTATAATATCTCCCTCTTTAACTACAGTTGAAGGTTTAGCTGTTTTTCCATTAATAGAAACTCTTTCACCTTCGCAAACTTCCTTTGCTACAGTTCTTCTCTTAATAATCCTAGAAACCTTAAGATACTTATCTAATCTCATATTGAATCTCCTTAAACCTTATTTGTTATTAAAAGAACCCGAGTAAACTCGGGTTCTTATTTATACTATTTATTAACTTTTTCTTTAAATTCTTTTCCTGCTTTAAATACTGGAACAGTTGAAGCTGGAATGCTTATTGTTTCTTTAGTTCTTGGATTTCTTCCTTCTCTTGCTGCTCTTTCTCTAGTTTCGAAAGTACCAAATCCAACTAATTGAACTTTTTCTCCGTTTTCTAATGCTTCTTCAACGCTTTCTATAAATGCTTTTAACGCTAATTCAGCATCCTTCTTAGTTAATTTGCTTTTTTCTGACATGCTAGTGATTAATTCTGCTTTATTCACAATTACATCCTCCTTAAATAACCCGTATATATTTTAGTAGTTAATTTTTACTATTAATATGTACTATAACTACATTCTCTTATTATATATCGTCTTTTTGTGCTAGTCTATAACATTATCATTTTTTTGTTATAAAAGCTATTTATTACAATAAGTTTTCTATAGTATAGTATAAATCACTATAATATTATTCTTCAAAAAATTTATAAATCCTCCTTTATTTTATTAATTTCTTTGTTTTTTGCTTCATTCCACAGTTTATCCATTTCTTCTAATGTCATTTCATTCAAGTTTCTATTATTTTTTAATGCTTCTTCTTCAATAAAAGAAAATCTATTTATAAATTTTTTGATTGTTGAATTTAATGCTTCTTCTTCATCTATATTTAACAACCTTGCTACATTTACAGCTGCAAAGAATAAATCCCCTACTTCATCCTTTATTTTTTCCTTATTATTGGATTTATATACATCTAATACCTCTTTTAATTCTTCTTCCTCCTTTAAAGCAGCCTCTTCTACTTTATCCCAATCAAAGCCAACCTTAGCAGCCTTTTTTTGAACCTTATGTGCCCTATTTAAAGCTGGAAGTGCCATAGCTACTGCCTTCATTTCATCAGTAATAGTTTTGTGGTTTTTCTCTTTTTTCTTAAGTTCATCCCAATTATCTACAACATCACCACTATTTGAAACCTCTTCATCTCCAAAAACATGAGGGTGTCTATAAATCATTTTATCGCATATAGAACCTATTACATCATAGATATTAAAGTATCCATCGTCATTACCGATTGATGCATGGAAAACTACATGTAATAAAACATCTCCAAGTTCTTCTATCATACCATCTATATCATCATTATTTATGCTGTCTACTAATTCATAAGCTTCTTCTAATAATTGATTTTTAATACTTTCATGCGTTTGTTCCATATCCCAAGGGCAACCATTTTCACCTCTTAAGGTATCAATAATTTCAACTAAATCATTAAAATCCTTCTTATTATTCATATCTTTTGGTATATAAATAGAAGTTAAATAATCTATATCTTCTTGCATATCAAGTTCATAAATTAGTATAGTTCTAATAGATTCTTCACCATCTATACCAGCAGCCCTAACAAAATATATTTCTGTATCATCATTATAATAATCTAGTAATCTTAATTTTACTTCTGATGCTATTAAAGGATTATAAACTTGAGTAATTATAGTTCCAATTCTCTTATCTAAGACTTGATTACCTATATCAAAAGCATCAATAACTTTTAAACCTTCTATTGGATCTATTTTTAACACATCCATCATTGCATCAATAAAACTTACAGCTGGAACTATCTCATATTTAATATTTTCACTATCACATAAGTTAATAAGATTAAACACTGATTTTTCAGCTACTAACGGATGTCCAGGAACAGCATAAACTATTTCTCCAGACTCTTTATGATTTTTTACTATGTCACTAGCTATACTTTCATAAACTTCATCAAAATTATCTGAAGTTTCATAATAATGATCATATGTTTTGAAATTTTCTATCTTTGATTTTAAGTAGTCTACAGTTGGATGTTTTTCAGTTCTGAAATATATATTATTTCCTTCTTCTAAGGCCCTAACTGCACCAATAGTTAAGGCATCTGGTGCTCCTGGTCCTAAACCTATTATTTTTATCATTAGGTTCTCTCCTTACTAATTAATTTTTTACAATTTTATTTTTTATTTCATCTATACTAAATATTCTAAGTATCAATATTAATATTACATATATAATAATACCCAAAAATATCGATAATAAGCAAGAAGAAGTATTACTACCTGTCTTAATAAATAATAAATTATATGAAAATAGTACAACAATACTCATAATAGAAGCTGCTATAATAGGCTTTATAAAGGACTTATATATATCTAGCCTCAATTTTAACCTTTTTCTTAAAGAAATTACATTTAGTATTGTTGCTACTAAATAAGCAGATATACTAGCAATAACAGCTCCATATATATTTATTTCTGGTCTAGGAACTAAAATAAATGTTAATACAATCTTAACTACACAGCCTATAAACAAATTAATTATAGGTCTAATATAATGACCTATTCCTTGCATAATTGACGTAGTTGTTTGAGTCAAAATTATAAAAGGTACTGATAATGATAAGTACTTTAATATTAATATTCCATCATACCTTCCTGGAAATATTACCTTCATTATAGGTCCTGCAAGAAAGAAAAGCCCTAGCGTACATGGCATAGCTATAAGCATTGACATTTTCATAGATAATTGAACCTTAGCCTCTAATTCATCTCGTCTATTCATTATATACTTTTCTGCTATTATAGGTATTAGTGCTGTTCCAAGAGCTATGGATAAAGTCAAAGGAATATTCGTTATTACATTAGCTTTTCCTGTAAGTTGTGCATAAAGAATAGTTGCTTTTTCTGATACTATACCAGCTTGTAATAATTTTTGTGGAACTAATATAGAATCAATTAAACTCATTATAGTTCCAACAGTTGCTCCTATAGAAATAGGTAGTGCTATTTTCAATATTGTTGAAAGCACTTCTGGATTACTTCTAACCTTCTTATTCCACATTTCCTTTTTAACTTTTTTATACTTTTCATGTAGATAGCTTGCCCCTATAACGCCTCCAGCAGCTGCTCCAAAAGCTGCTCCTCCAGCTGCATATTCTATACCTTTAGGCAAAAGCAGTATAGCAAGTCCAACACCAATTATCACTCTTCCTATTTGCTCTAATATTTGAGAAACACCTGAAGGGGTCATATTTTGAAGTCCTTGAAAAAAGCCTCTATATATTGTCATAATAGAAATTATAAAAGGCGCAAAAGATATACCTAATAAAGAATAATAAGATTTCATATCCCATTGGACAAAATTTATAATGGGTTTAGCAAAAACAAATAGTAAAAGACTTGTACCAATTCCTAAAAACATCATTAAAATTGTAGATTCCTTTAATGTTACAAATATGCCTTCTATATCTCCCTTTGCTTTTTTCTCTGAAATCATCTTTGAAATAGCAACAGGAACTCCTGAAGCCATAGCAACAAAAAACATATATAATGGATATGACATTTGATAATACCCTACACCTTCATCACCTATAAGCATAATAAGTGGCCATCTAAAAAATAATCCCAAAAACCTTGCTACTATCCCTGCCATCCCAAGTATTAAACTAGCTTTTATTAGTGATTGTTTCTTCATAAAATACCTCCAAACTTTAATTGCTTTAATAATTTTTATTTTAAGTTTAGAGGTATTATTACTTTTTTATTGATAACTTTATATTTTATTAATTATTTATTTTTATTGTTCCATTTGTTTACCTAAGAAAGCTGAAGCGGTTTCTGATAGTTTTAATTCTAATTCCCCTAGCTTTTCACCTGGTTCCTTTGATAAGATAATAACTGCTCCTATTGCATCTCCTTCAGCTATTATAGGAGATATTACTTGGCTAGTATATTTTCCAGATTCTTCATCACTATGTAATGGAATTGTTTTGTTTTGTTCTGTTATCAAAATTGCTTTTCTCTCTTCCATTATTTTTTCTAGCTCTTGACTAACCTTTCTTTCTACATACTCTTTCTTAGAGCCACCACTTACTGATATAAATGCATCTTTATCTGATATTAAAATAATATGTCCAATTGCTTGTTGTAAACTTTCAGCATATTCTTTTGAAAAATCAGTTAATTCTCCAATAGGTGAATATTTCTTTAAAATAACTCCACCCTCTCTATCAGTGAAAATCTCTAAAGGATCTCCTTCTCTAATCCTTAAGGTTCTTCTTATTTCTTTTGGTATTACAACTCTTCCTAAGTCATCAATTCGTCTAACAATCCCTGTTGCTTTCATTATTATGAGCTACCTCCTTAATTAATAATTAGTTGCAATATTATTATTTGACTTCTTAGAAATTTTATACCCATATAACCAATTTTTATTTAATTAAAAATATATTAGGTAACTTAAAATAAAAAAGGAACTAGCTAATAATTAGCTAATCCCTTAATAGGTATTATAATCTATTTTCGTATGTTTTAACCTTATAATCTTTCTTCCACTGTTCAATAGATGAAGTATATAATTCATTTTTCTTATCATTTTCTAATGTGCTCTTTATTGAATCCTTTGCTTCATCAAGAGTTTTTTGTTTTATGTCAGTAACCTTTATTATATGGTATCCATAAGTACTTTGTACAGGTTCTGAAATTTCGCCTTCACCTAATGCCTTAAATGCATCTGTAAATTCTTGAACATAGTTAGTTGTATCATAAGTTACAGTTCCTAAACTTCCTCCATTGTCCTTAGTTCCTGTATCTTCTGAATTTTCTTTTGCTAATGTAGCAAAATCTTCGCCATTTACTGCCTTTTCTCTTATTTCTTTAGCTTTTGCTTCATCTTTTATTAAGATATGAGAAACAGTTGCGCTCTTATAGCTATCTAAATGTTCATCGTAATATTTTTGCATCTCTTCATCTGATACAGATACATCTTTAAATATTTCTTCTGTAACCTTAGCACCTATTAAACTATCTTTCATATTTTTGTTTAATTTTTCTTTATATTCATCTAAAGTCATCCCTGCATTTTCTAAAGCAGTATTAAAGGCATCTTCTCCACCAAATGTTTCTTTTTGGCTTTCAATATACTTTTCAGTTTCTGCCTTTACTTCTTCTTCAGTTGGAAGTACTCCTAGTTCTTCAGCCTTCTTATACATAAGCTTTTGTTCTACTAGTAAGTTTATTGCTTGAATTCTCAACTCTTTCACTTGATCTGCTATTTGAGTATTTGTGTCATAATCAGCACCATATTGTTGTAAATAAGGATCTGCTAATTCATCAACATCACCTCTTGTGATTTTAAGATCCCCTACCTTTGCTAATACAGTGTTTTTAATTGCTTCTGGAGTCTTTTGTATCATTTCACATCCAACTGCTGAAAAAGCAAAGATACTTAAAGCTCCTATTGCTATTAATTTTTTAATTTTAACCAATTACGTTCCCTCATTTCTATTTAATTTGTTACGCATTTTAATTATATATAAATAGTATATCAATATTGTGTCAGTTATTCAATTTCTTAATTAACTTTAAATATTTTTAGTTAAGTTATCTAATATTTCTTTAAATAATACTAGGATATCTTCCTTTTTCACTTCAGAAATTCTTACACCAAAATATGGTTTCTCTCCAAACATTAAGAATACCTTATCTTTATAGTGTTCTAATAGATACTTATATATATTATTTATATTGTTATTTCCATCTGCAAATATAAATTTAATTTCCTTAGGTGTTTCCTTGATTTCTTCAATTGAAAGTATTTTTGCCCTGCTCTTAATATATGCTATGTCCATTAAATTATAGACAGGATCTGGAATTTCTGAATATCTATCTTCAAGTTCTGCTTTAATATCCATATAATCATCTATACTTTCTATAGCTGCAATCTTCTTATAAACTTCTATTTTTTGAATTTCATCTTCTATATAAGTTCCTGGAATATATGCATCTACTTTTAAATCTACAGTGGTTTCAATAGGTTCTTTTTCTATTTCACCTTTAATTATCTTAATGGTATCTTCTAGCATTCTACAATATAAATCATAACCTATAGCTGCCATATGTCCATGTTGTGCTGAACCCATCATATTACCAGCACCTCTAATTTCTAAGTCCCTCATAGCTATTTTAAACCCTGAACCTAGCTCAGTAAAATCCTTAAGAGCCTTTAATCTCTTCTCTGCAACTTCAGTTAAGACTTTATCTTTAGTATACATAAAGTATGCATATGCTATTCTATTAGATCTACCTACTCTACCTCTTAATTGATAAAGTTGAGATAATCCCATCTTATCAGAGTCATGAATTATCATAGTATTAACATTTGGAATATCTATTCCTGTTTCTATTATAGTTGTACACACTAAAAGGTCATAATCTTTATTCATAAATCTTACCATTTCAGTCTCTAACTGTCTTTCTGTCATCTGACCATGAATAATTCCAATTTTACATTCAGGAATTAACTCAGCTAAATATTTAGCCATATTTTCTATGCTGTCTACTCTATTATAAACATAGTAAACTTGACCTCCCCTATTTATCTCCCTTAATACAGCATCTCTAACTAGCTGATCATTTTGTTCTACTACATAAGTTTGAATAGGGTATCTCTCCTCTGGAGGAGTCTCAATTACAGAAATATCTCTAGCTCCTGTTAATGACATATGAAGAGTTCTTGGTATAGGTGTAGCACTTAATGTTAATACATCAACATTTTTCTTTAAGTTTTTTATCTTTTCTTTTTGTGCAACTCCAAATCTTTGCTCTTCGTCTATTATTAATAATCCTAAATCCTTAAATACTATATCTTTAGATACTAACCTATGAGTCCCTATTAATATATCTACATTTCCTTCTTTAGCAGCTTGAATAGTTGCTTTTTGCTCTTTAGCACTTCTAAATCTACTTATCATATCTATTTTCACAGGAAAATCTGAAAATCTCTTAATCATATTTTTGTAATGTTGCTCTGCTAGTATAGTAGTTGGTACTAAGAAAGCAACTTGTTTTCCATCCATAACTGCTTTAAAAGCAGCTCTAATGGCAACCTCGGTCTTACCATATCCAACATCACCACAAAGAAGTCTATCCATTGGCTTATCAGATTCCATATCCTTTTTAATTTCTTCAAGAGATGTTAATTGGTCTGGGGTTTCCTCAAATGGGAATTCATCTTCAAATTGTCTTTGCCACTCTGTATCCTTATTATATTTATATCCTTTTAATGTTGCTCTAGTGGCATATAGCTTAACCAAATCTTGTGCAATTTCATTTATAGATTTTCTTACTTTAGCCTTAGCTTTACTCCATTCAGCACTACCTAATTTATTTACCTTAGGAGTTTTTCCTTCTGAACCTATATATTTTTGAACCAAATCTAATTGCTCAACAGGAACATATAATTTATCTCCCTTATCATAAACTATATATAGGTAATCTCTTTTATGTCCACCTACTTCGATTTGCTTTATACCTTTATAAACACCTACACCATGATTAGCATGAACAACATAGTCTCCTAATTTAAGTTCAGCAAAGCTTTTTATTTTACCTATACCTTTTTTATTTGTTTTTTTCTTGGATATTTTTCTCTTAGCTTCACCAAATACATCTTTATCAGAAATAACACATAACTTTAATTCAGGGTATTCAAAGCCTTTTAGAAGATTTCCAAAAGTAATTACTACTTCTCCTAGTTCTATAGAACTCACATCATCTTTATATACACTTTCAATATCTCTATCTCTTAGAGTGTTAACTAATCTTTCTCCTCTTGGTCTTGTACCTGATAATATTATAGTTCTATATCCTTTTGATTTTTTATCTTTTATGTCATCTATTAATAAATCTAACTGCCCTTGATAGCTATTTAAGGTTATAGAATTTAATAAATACTTTCTATTTGGATTTAATATCTTTGTATTATTGTCAAACACATCTAAAGTAATTACTTTTTCTAGCTCTAACTTTTCAATTAATTCTTCTTCATCTAATAGTAAATTAATTTGTGAAGGTAATATTCCCCCTCTTTGTAAAAAAGCTTCATAATTTTCTTTAAATTCATAGTAGCAGCTTTCTAGTTTTCCTTCACATTTTTTAACATCATCAACTACATATATATAATTTTTTACATAGTCAAAAAAGCTATCTATCCTTTCATAAAAGTAAGGTAAATAACTATCTACTGTTTCAAAAGTTAAAGTTTCAGTAAGTGATTCTACATTAGCTTTAATTATTGTCTGAAGCTTTTCTATTCTTTCATCATCAGATTTACCATTGGATTTTATTTCTTCAAATTCCTTTAGAATATTCTCTTTTCCCCTATTTAAAGCTTCTTCATCTAATATAACTTCTTTTGCTGGGAATATTTCCATGGTATTAACCTTTTCAATACTTCTTTGAGATTCTGTATTAAAGGTTCTTATTGAATCTATAGTATCTCCAAAAAGTTCTATTCTATATGGATATGTTGATATAGGTGGAAATACATCTAATATTCCTCCTCTTAGAGAGAATTCTCCTTTTCCTTCAACAGCTTCAACTCTTTCATAACCACATTCCAAAAGTTTTTTAGATAAATCCTTAAAATCTACTTCATCATCAATATTTAAAGTTATATTGTATTTATTAAATAACTCCTTAGGTGTATAAACTGATGTTAATGAATCTATTGATGTAACTATTATCTTTTTACTATCATTTAATATTTCCTTAATTACCTTTAATCTTGCCCACCTTAAATCTCCTGAAATAGCATCTATATTATAAAAAACAACTTCTTTTGCTGGAAAGTAATAAATATCATTAGTATAAAAACTTAAATCTTCATATATATTTTTTGCTTCCATATCATTATTAGTTAGTATAATCATAGGAGAATCTATCTCATTATAAATACTAAATATACTATAACTTTTTCCTGAATCAGATAATCCATTTATATTTATAGGAAATTTATTATCCTTTATACTTGTTATTATTTCATTAAAAGTTGAGTTTTCTCTTAAAGGTTGCAATACCCCCTTTAATCTCATCGAAATCCACCATCCTTATTACTCATTTTTTGACAACTTGAATCCATTTAATTCATTCATAGCTTGCTTTGCTCCATATTGTATTATTATTTCTGTAGCTTTATTTGATGCTTCAATAACTTCTTTAAGATCTTCTTCCTCATCTTTATTAAATCTTCCCAAAACATGAGAAACTAAATCACCTTTAGGTTGTCCTACCCCAATTTTAATTCTAGGAAAAACATCAGTACCCATATTTGCTATTATGCTCTTTATACCATTATGCCCACCAGCACTTCCTTTTTCCCTAATTCTTAACTTTCCAATTTCTAAACTTATATCATCATAAATAACTATAATTTTATTATTATCAATTTTATAAAAATTAATTACTTCTCTTATACTTTCTCCACTTAAGTTCATATATGTAGTAGGTTTTAATAAGATAACTTTTTGTCCTTTTATAAAACCTTCACCAAACATCCCTTTAAATTTCGACTTATTTATATCTATATTATTCTTACTTGATATGTAATCTATAGCTTCAAAACCTATATTATGTCTAGTTCCATCATATTCCCTACCTGGATTTCCTAGACCTACAATTAAAAACATAGTACTCGTCCTCCTAATGAATCTTTGCATATTTTATATTATACTAGTTTTTTACAATAATAAAAGACTTTTAAAAGAAATAGCAATCTTAGGCAAGAGTTGCTATTCCTTAATATTACTTAATATTATATCCATTTCTATAATATCCCCTGCTCTCATTACTTTACAGCTTACAGTATCTCCACTCTTCTTATTTTTAACCATATCTACTACTTCTTCGATATCATTAAATTTTTTATCATCAATTTCAATTATTATATCTGTGGGCCTTAAACCTGATTTATACGAATTTCCATTTTTATTTACTTTAGTAACATATAAACCACCATAATCTTCTCCGGTACTAACCTCAATGAATTCCCCTTTAATTATTCCTAGTATATCCTTCATTTCATTTGTATAATTAATTATTTTCTCTACTGAACTTAAATTTATAGAATAATAAAGACCCTCAATATTCATATCATCAGTTATTTTTCTACTTGCAATTGCTATAAGTTCACCCCTTAAATTGCTTATTATTCCTCCAGTATTAAACTTATTTATTGGGGTATTAACTTCAATTAAATTATATTTCTTATTATTTACTTCTATTTGCCTGTTTGAAGATGTAATAATACCTGGTACTAAATTATCTATATATTCGTCAGAAGTTGAATTACTAATTAGTAAAATCTTTTCACCTTCTATTATTTCATTAGAAGGTGCAACCTTAACTGGAGTTAAAGCTTCCTCACTATTAACTCTAATTACAGCTATATCTATATCTTCATTTATAAAGATTATTTCTGACTTTATAGGCTCAGAATTAACAAATGATAATTTAACATATATCTCTTTTAAATTCTTTATCATTGAATAATTAGTTATTATTTTCCCACTCTCTTCAATTATTATTCCAGTTACATTTCCATCTACATATCTATTTTCTTCTAACCCTTCTTTACTTCCTCCAATAGTTACTAAAGAGTTCTTTACATTTTCTATAGCGTTATAGTAGTTTTCACTAATATTATAATTATCTATATTATCATTTCTATTATTTAACAATTCCTTATGATTATAATTAATAATTATAATTAATACTACTATACTTATAGAAACTGTAATGAAAATAAATATTAAAGCCTTTAATAATGCTAAAGTCCTATATCTTAATTTTCTTTTAATAAACTTTATTGAAGAAATATTTTCTTCTTGAAAATCATCATTATTATTTTTATTATCTTTTTTACTTATAATACCTAACATCACTTCAAAAACTCCCTATTTAGTAGTTCTCTTTAATGTAAATGTAAATTTTACGCCTTTATCTGGAATATTATTAATCCAAATATCTTGTTTATGTTGAGTTAAAATTAATCTTACTATAGATAATCCTAAGCCAGTACTTATTTTATTTGTTCTAGATTTGTCTACTTTATAAAATCTCTCCCAAATTTTATTTATATCTTCCTTTGAAATATTTTCTCCTGTATTAAATATACTAGTAAAAACTTTATCTCCCTTAGCATAAGTTTCTATTTGTATTTTTCCACCTTCATTTCCATATTTAATAGCATTCTCAATTAAGTTAATTATAACTTGAATTATTCTATCTCTATCAGCAAAACAATATTGGTGATTATCTGCAAATATAACTTCTACATTCATTTTCTTTTCTTCAATTTTCCCTTGTAAATTCAATATACATAAAGTTATTATTTCATTAATATCAATCTTATCTATGTTCATTTTAAATTTACCTGATTCCATAGATGATATATCTAAAAGGTCTGCTACTAGCCTTGATAGTCTGCTTACCTCATCATTAACTATATTTAAATAATAATTCTCTCTATCCTTTGGTATAACACCATCAATAATTCCCGTTATAAAACCCTTTATAGATGTTATAGGTGACCTTAATTCATGGGATACATTTGAAATAAACTCTCTCCTTGCTAAGTCTACTTTCTCTAAGGATTCTGCCATCATATTAAAGGAATCCGCCAACTCTCCAATTTCATCATAAGACTCTATATATACTCTTTTTTCTACCTCACCTTTTGCAAGCTTTTTAGCTGCATTATTAATCTCACTTAGAGGATTTATCAATATTTTTTTTGCAAAATAATAGGCTATAATATCAGAAAATATAACCGCAATTAGTACGGATATCCAAATTACAGCATATAAATTCGGGAAACTTATATCTGTATTATTTGGAATCAAAATAATTATCCCGTTAAAACTACCATTACCGAAAAGAGGATAGTAATCCACTTTTACCTTCTTATTTGATTCATTTATAAAATCTTTTTCTATTAATTTATTTTCTTTTAATAGACTTAAATCAGAATCTTTTATATCTATTTTCCTATATTTTAGATATAATAATTTTTCATCTGAAACTTCATAGACATAACCTTGACTATCTACAACTATTGAATCCATATTTACAGATAACTTAATTATCTTCATAGTATTAATTAAATCTTTATACCCTACTTCATCATTATTATTTATAAACTTAGATGTAGATTCTTCTATTATCCCAATATAATTCTCTATAAGCTCTCTTTTCTCACTTAAGTATTGCCTATTTATAATCATCGATAGGAATATTCCAATTAATACCAAAATAACAGTAGTTATAGATGAAAATGTAATTAAAAGTTTGTATATTACACTTTTTCTTTTCATCTATTTCACCTCAAATTTATACCCAACTCCCCAAACAGTTTCTATTTGCCAATTAATTCCGCCACTTATTTTTTCTCTAAGTCTTTTAATATGAACATCTACCGTTCTAGAATCTCCAGGATAATCATATCCCCAAACTTCACAAAGTAATTGCTCTCTTGTAAAAACTTTATTTTTATTTATAGCTAAGTAATTCAAAAGTTCGAATTCCTTAGGTGGCATCTTTATTTCTTCTCCCCTATATATTACGTTATATGAAGAAGCATCTACAATTAAGTCTGGATAATTAATAATTTCTGCGTTCTTTTCATCATAATTATACCTTCTCATAACAGCCTTGATTCTTGCCATTAATTCTTTAGGTTCAAAAGGCTTAACAATATAATCATCAGCTCCAAGTTCTAGCGATAACACCTTGTCAAAAGTATCACCTTTTGCGGTTAACATAATTACTGGAATTTCACTATTTTTTCTTATCCATTTTAATACTTCAATTCCATCCATTTGAGGAAGCATAATATCAAGTAGTATTATATTTGGATTGAAATCTAAAAATGAATTAACTGCTTCTTTTCCGTTGTGAGCTAGTCTAGTTTCGTATCCCCCATTTAATAAATACATATTAATAACTTCACATATATTTTCATCATCATCTACAATTAATACCTTGCCTAATTTATTATTCATAAATATAACACCGTCCTTAAACCTATATATAGTCCTTTTCTCTCATAAACTTATTTGTATCAAATTAAATACATCAATTAAATATAAATAGTAAGCCTCTAAAAAGTTTGTGCTTCTTAGAGGCTTTTTATCCAATTATGTATTAAGCTTCAAATAGTTTACTTATTGGTTCATCATCATAAATTCTCTTTATTGCTTCTGCAAATAAAGGTGCTACTGATAATGATTTGAATTTAATTAAATCTTCTTTTTCTTCTGGTAGCTTTATAGTGTTTAACATAACTAATTCTTCTATAGCTGAATTATTTATTCTTTCAAAAGCTGGCCCTGATAAAACTCCATGAGTACAACATGCATAAACATTTTTAGCTCCTAAATCTTTTAAAGCATTGGCTGCATTTGCAATAGTTCCCGCTGTATCTATCATATCATCTATAAGGATACATCTTTTACCTTTTATATCCCCTATAATATTCATTATTTCTGATACATTTGCTTTAGGTCTTCTCTTATCAATGATTGCTATTGGTGCATGTAATCTATCTGCAAATTTTCTAGCTCTTGTAACACTTCCTAGGTCTGGTGAAACAACAACTACGTCATCTGCATCATCAAATCCCTTATTAATAAAATAATCTGCTAATATTGGTGATCCCAATAAATGATCTACTGGTATATTAAAGTATCCTTGGATTTGAGCTGCATGTAAATCCATAGTTAATACTCTGTGTGCTCCTGCTGCTGTTAGTAAGTCTGCTACTAATTTTGCTGTAATTGGATCTCTAGACTTAGCTTTTCTATCTTGTCTAGCATATCCATAATAAGGCATAACAACTGTTATTCTTCCAGCTGACGCTCTCTTAAATGCATCTATCATTATTAATAATTCCATTAAATTATTATTTACTGGTGAACTTGTTGATTGAACTACAAAAACGTCCGCACCTCTTACTGTTTCTCCAATATCAACTGATATTTCACCATCACTAAATGTTGAAACCTTTGATTTACCAAGTGGTAATCCTAAAATTTCTGCAATTTCCTTTGCTAATTCTGGATGTGAGTTTCCAGTAAATATTTTTATATTTTTTCCATGGGTTATCATTGTATGAAGACCTCCTTAATATTTTTAACACTTTTGTTTATCTAAATAACTATTTGTTAGTAAAACCCTTTTTGGCTACCCAACCTTCTATATTCCTTTGTTTAGCTCTTGCAACAGCAAGTTCACCTTCCTTAACATCATTTACTATAGTTGAACCTGCAGCAATATATGTGTTATCTTCTACTGTAACTGGTGATACTAAGTTAGTATTACAACCTATAAAGCTATTATTGCCTATTATTGTTGTATTTTTCTTTTTACCATCATAGTTAACTACTACTGTTCCACACCCAAAATTACAATGTTCCCCAACCTTTGCATCTCCTATATATGTTAAATGAGATACCTTAGTATTATTTCCTATAGTAGATTTTTTAATTTCAACAAAATCTCCTATTCTAGCATCATTTCCAATTATAGACTCTGGTCTTATATATGCAAATGGACCAACTGTAGTTCTTTCTCCAATTTTACTGTCAATTATTACAGAAGATTGTATTTCTACGTTATTATCAATAATACTATTTGAAATTCTTGAATTAGGATATATCATAACTCCTTCACCAATCTTAGTATTACCTTCAATTACATTTCCAGGATATATTATTGTATCTCTACCAATTTCTACGTCATCTCCTATATATGTAGAACTTGGATCTATTAATGTAACTCCATTTTCCATGTGCATTTTATTAATTCTTTTTCTTAATACTTCTTCAGCTTCTGCTAACTGAACCCTAGAATTAACTCCAATAGTTTCTTCATAATCTATTGATAATGCTCCTACTTTTTTATTTTCATCTTTTAATATTCCAATAACATCAGTTAAGTAATACTCTCCTTGCTTATTATCATTAGATAACTTTTCAAGTGAACTTAATAAGTTTTCAATGTCAAAACAATAAATAGCAGCATTCATTTCATTTATTTTTAATTCTTCTTCAGTACAATCCTTGTGCTCAACAATCTTTAATACTTCATTACCATCTCTAACTATTCTTCCATATCCTGTTGGATCTTCAACTATAGAAGATAACAATGTAGCAGAATTATTATTTTCTATATGTGTATCAAATAACTTTTCAATAGTTTCAGACTTGATTAAAGGAGCATCTCCTGCAAAAACACCTACAATTCCTTTTTTACCTTTTAAGAAATTAATAGCACATTTTACAGCATGCCCAGTTCCTAATTGTTCTTCTTGTAATGAATAACTAACATTTCTTGAAGCAGTTTTTTCTTTTACTAAATCTGCTCCCCTTCCTATGATTACATTTATATCATCTATTTTAGCTTTTCTCATGGTATCAATAACATGATTAACCATTTCTTTACCACAAACCTTGTGTAAAACCTTTGGTAAATTAGATTTTATTCTCGTCCCCTGTCCTGCAGCTAAAATCAATGCACATTTATACATAAAGCTCACCTCACTATATAATGTTAAGGACAAATATATAATTTTTATTAAAAACGTTCGTAAACATCTCATTCTATTATATTGTATTGATGTGAGTATTTCAACCTTAATTATACCCAATATCTCTTAATAATCTTTAAGCAAAAAAATAAAAGGGATATCCCTTTTATTTTTAGTTAGTTATTATTATTCAACAACTGTTTCTGATTCATCTTCTAATTTAGCTTTTTCATAAGCTTCTAAAATTGATGTTTGAATCTTTTCTCTTGTGTCAGTATTTATAGGATGCGCTATATCCTTAAATTCTCCATCTGGTGTCTTTCTACTAGGCATTGCTATAAATAATCCATTTTGTCCTTCAATCACCTTAATATCATGAACTACAAATTCATTGTCAAATGTAACAGAAACTATAGCCTTCATCTTTCCATCCGAAGCTATTTTCCTAATTCTTACATCAGTTATTGTCATTGCATTACACCTCCGTTGCTATGATAGATATAAAATTCTATAAAAAATTTAAAAATCCTTTTTTATTTTTAAATTTTTTTAAATTTTTATAAAATTCAGCAATTTTGTGTAATAAATTTGTTGTTTTATACTATTAAATTTGAAGGTTTTACCTCTAAAGATTTATTATCACATAAATTATTAAGTTCAACTATAGAAATATAGTCTTTGACTCTTTTATTAGTAACTCCTATATTATCCACTAGAACTCCAATACCTACTAATTCACTTTCAAATTCATTTAATAAATCCTTTATTCCTTGAGCTGTTCCTCCACCTCTTAAGAAATCGTCTATAAATATACATTTACTTCTTGGCTTCATAGATCTTTTAGATAATGACATTTGTTGTATTCTTCCACTTGTTCCAGATACATAATTAATTGTAACTGTTGAGCCTTCAGTAACTTTATTATCTCTTCTAATAATTACTAGAGGGATACCCAAATTTCTTGCAACTTCATAAGCTAAAGGAATACCTTTAGTTTCTACAGTTACTACATAATCAACTTCTTTTTCATAAAACTCTAAAGATAAAACAACTCCAGCTTTACTAATAATTTGAGGATTATACATTAAATCTGTCACATAAATAAAATTTCCTGGAACTATTCTGCTTTCATCTTTTAACATTTCACAAATATCTTCCACAAACTTTCTTTTACTTTCTTTTTCTATTCCCGGTATGTATTTAATTCCTCCAGCTGCACCAGCTATAGTTTCAACTTTCCCCATTTCAAGTTTTTCTAATATTTCTCTTACTATGACTATATCTTCACTAATAGTTGATTTTGCTGCATTTAATAGTTCTGAAAATTTATTTAATCCAATTACTTTATTAGGATTTTCAGTTAAAACTTTTGTTATAGCAACAACTCTACTGTTTCTACTTAATTTTTCCAAAATATATCACCTACATTTTTATTTTTTTCCGAATTATTTGTTAGTTTTAAGCATCTAATATTCATATTTTATTCTATATTTTTCTCAATATCAATAGGTTTTAATCACTATTCCTATAATTTACATATATTCATAAAAATTTAAATAAAAATTCACCAAAATATATAATATATAGTTTTTTTATGTGTTCATTTTTCTAAATTTGTATATAATTATAAGGTGAAAACTATTTAAGTGTAATTTGAAAATTATTCTTAATATAAAAGGAGTTGGTACTTTGTCATTCAATGTTAATGAAGATATAAATAAAAAAGTTCATTTTATAGGAATTGGTGGAATTAGTATGAGTGGTCTTGCTGCCCTTTTATTAACTAAAGGTTATAAGGTCTCTGGATCTGACTCTAAAGAATCTGAAATAACTAATAAATTAAAAGCTGAGGGTGCAGAAATATACATAGGTCATAGCAAAGATAATATAAGAAGTGTAGATTTAGTAGTTTATACTGCAGCAATTCCATCAGATAATCCAGAAATTATAGAGGCTAAGAATCAAAACATAGAACTTGTTGATAGAGCTGAATTCCTTGGATTAATTATGAAAGGTCATAAATACAATGTAGCAGTTGCTGGTACCCATGGTAAAACAACTACTACATCAATGCTTTCTCACATAACTTTAAAAGCAAACTTAGACCCTACAATATTAGTAGGTGGAGAACTAGATGCTATAAATGGTAACTTTAAAATTGGAGATAGTGAATACTTTATTACTGAAGCATGTGAATATAAGGAATCTTTCCTTAAGTTCTATCCTTATATAGGCATTATATTAAATATTGATGCTGATCACTTAGACTACTATAGAGATTTAAATCATATAAAAGAAACTTTCGAGAAATTTTCTAATATAATACCAGAAGACGGATATCTAATAGGTTATTGTGAAGATAATAATGTAAATGAAATATTAAAAAAGGCTAAATGTAATACTATTAGCTATGGATTAGATAAAGGTGATGTAAGAGCTACTAATATCACTTTTAATAATAATGGTTGTGCAAGCTTCACTGTTTGCAAAGATAACGAAGATTTATTTGATGTTACTTTAAGCACTACAGGAAAGCATAATATATTAAATGCTTTATCAACTATTTGTGTAGGCTTATTATTCAATGTACCTTATGAAACAATACAAGAAGGTTTAAAAGAATGTAAAGGGGCTCACAAAAGATTTGAATATAAAGGTGAATTTAATGGTGCTACTGTAATAGATGATTATGCACATCATCCAGTTGAAATTAAAGCTACATTAGATACTGCTGAGCTAATACCTCATAAAAATATCTATGCTGTATTCCAACCTCACACTTACACTAGAACCAAAACTTTATTTAATGAATTTACAACTTGCTTTGATGAAGTTGATGAACTGCTTCTTATGGACATATATGCAGCAAGAGAAAAGGATACTGGTTTAGTTTCTTCAGAAGACCTTGGAAATGCCTTAAGAGATAAAGGCATTAAATGTACTAATGTTCATAGCCATGAAGAAGCTGCACAATACTTAAAAAATAAAGCTTCAGAAAAAGATATAGTTTTAACTATAGGTGCTGGAGATGTAGTTAAAGTTGCAGATATATTATTAAATAATAAATAAATCA
>NZ_JBNPON010000051.1:0-27931 GCF_050315195.1 Clostridium sp. SGI.024
CTTTTCCATATTGCTTATTCACTTTTTTCTATTTCTTCACTATTACTTATTAACACAATAACAATTATAACATAATTTACCAACCAAAATATTCTTTATTTGCATTATTAATTTAGCATTATTGAAAATTGGTATATTTTTTCGTTAAATTTCCATTTATTATTATCCTTCGAGCAAATTCGATACATATTTATAAGTATATTTTCATAAAATAATGGATTATCCATTAAATATACATAATTTTTGCATAAATATTAAAAATATTCTTGCATATTTATACCTTCAGGTGTATAATTATAAACATCTAAAAAATGTAGTTTTTATTTACCATTTATGAAGGGGGCTATTTAATATGAAAAAATATAATAAAGTTGTACTAGCTTATTCAGGAGGACTTGATACATCAATTATAATATCTTGGCTTAAGGAGAATTATGGCTGTGAAGTTATTGCAGTTGTTGGTAATGTTGGACAAAAAGATGAGCTTGTAGGCTTAGAAGAAAAGGCACTTAAAACTGGGGCATCTAAGTGTTATATTGAAGATTTAACTAAAGAATTTGTAGAGGATTATGTTTTCCCTACTATTCAAGCTAATGCAGTTTATGAAGGAAAATATCTTCTTGGTACTTCTTTTGCAAGACCTATAATCGGAAAAAGACTTGTTGAAATAGCTTTAGCTGAAGGAGCTGACGCTATATGCCATGGTTGTACAGGAAAAGGAAATGACCAAGTTAGATTTGAATTAGCTGTTAAAGCTTTTGCACCTGATATGGATATTATAGCTCCTTGGAGAATTTGGGATATAAAATCTAGAGAAGAAGAAATACAATATGCTTTAGATAGAAAAATTCCTATATCTATAAGCTATGAAACTAATTATAGTAAGGATAAAAACCTATGGCACTTAAGTCATGAAGGTTTAGATTTAGAAGATCCTGCTAATGAACCTAATTATGATAAAATATTAGAACTATCTAATACATTAGAAAATGCACCTAACACTCCTACTTACATTACTTTAAAATTTGAAAAAGGAATTCCAGTTGCATTAAATGGAGAAGAATTAGATGGTGTTACTTTAATAGAAAAGCTTAATAAAATTGGTGGAGAAAATGCCATAGGAATAATGGATATGGTTGAAAATAGATTAGTTGGTATGAAGTCTAGAGGTGTATATGAAACACCAGGTGGAGCTATTTTATATAAAGCTCACAAAGATTTAGAAGAGCTTTGCTTAGATAAAGAAACTGCACATTATAAAGAAATTATAGCTTTAAAATTTGCAGATATAGTTTATAACGGACAATGGTTTACTCCTCTTAGAGAAGCTCTAACTGAGTTTGTTAATAAAACACAAGAAACTGTTACTGGAGAAGTTAAGTTAAAATTATATAAAGGTAATATTGTTAACGCTGGTATGACATCACCTTATTCATTATATAGTGAAGAATATGCTACTTTTGGAGAAGATGCTGTTTATGATCAAAAAGATTCAGCTGGATTTATAAATTTATTTGGACTACCTATCACAGTAAAAGCAAAGATGACTGAAGCATTAAAGAAAGTTGGTAAGTAATTATGAAGCTTTGGGGCGGACGTTTTGAAAAAGGAGTTAATTCTTTAGTTAATGATTTCAATTCATCAATAAGAGTAGACTCTAGAATGTATAAAGAAGATATTTTAGGTAGTTTGGCCCATGTAAAAATGCTTGGGGAACAAAATATAATTCCAAAAGAAGATAGCAACAAAATAATAGCAGGTTTAGAAACAATATTAAGTAGAATGGAAAATGGAGTAATTAAAATTGATGAAGCTTCTGAAGATATTCATAGCTTTATTGAAGCAACCTTAACTTACTATATTGGTGATGAAGGTAAAAAGCTTCATACAGGTAGAAGTAGAAACGACCAAGTAACTTTAGATACTAAGCTTTATTTAAAGAAAGCATTAATAGCTTTATCTAATGATGTTATTAATCTTCAAGAAATATTATATAAAAAGGCTTCTGAAAATATAGATACAATAATGCCTGGATATACTCATATGCAAAAGGCTCAACCTATAACTTTTGCTCATCATCTTTTAGCTTACGCAGAAATGTTTAAAAGAGATCTTAGCAGAATTTTAGATTGTTATAAAAGATTAGATGAAATGCCTTTAGGTAGTGGTGCTCTTGCTACCTCTACCTACAATTTAAATAGACACATGATAGCAAAGGATCTTGGCTTTGCTCAAGTTACAGTAAATAGCTTAGATTCAGTATCAGATAGAGATTATGCTATAGAAGCACTATCAGTACTATCTATGATAATGATGCATTTATCAAGATTTTCTGAAGAAGTAATACTTTGGGCTACTAATGAATTTAGCTTTATTGAATTATCAGATGAATATAGTACAGGTAGTAGTATAATGCCTCAAAAGAAAAATCCTGATGTAGCTGAATTAGTTAGAGGAAAAACAGGAAGAGTATACGGAGATTTAATTACTCTTCTTACAGTTATGAAGGGGTTGCCTCTAGCTTATAACAAGGATATGCAAGAAGATAAGGAAGCATTATTCGATGCTTTAGATACAGCAAGTCTATCTCTTAAGACCTTTGCTGGTATGTTAGATACTTTAAAAGTAAATAAAAATAATATGCGAAAAGGATCATCTTTAGGCTTTACTAATGCTACAGATGTAGCTGATTACTTAGTTAAAAAAGGAATTGCCTTTAGAAATGCTCATGAAATAGTTGGTGCTATAGTTCTTCATTGTATTAAAGAAAACATAGCTATAGATGATCTTACTTTAGAAGAGCTTAAGAACTTCTCTCCTATATTTGAAGATGATATATATGAAGCTATAGATTTGGTAAATTGTGTAGAAGAAAGAAAAGTCTTTGGGGGACCTAGTTCTTCTTCTGTTAAAACACAATTAGAATTACTATTAGAATCAATAAATAAAACTAAGGAGGCAGTAAAATGCTTAAAGTAGGAATAATTGGGGCAACTGGCTATGTAGGTGCTGAACTTTTAAGGTTATTACTTAATCATCCAAAAGTTAAAGTAGAAGCAATAAGTTCAGTTTCATATGAAGGCGAAAAAATTTCATCAATATATAAAAACTTTTATGGAGTAACTAATTTAATATGTGAAAACCAAGAAGAAGTAATAAAAAAATGTGATGTTATTTTTGCAGCTCTTCCACATGGCTTAAGTGAAGAAATAGCTGAGCCAGTCTATAAGGAAAATAAAATCTTAATAGATCTTGGAGCAGACTTTAGATTAGAAAATGAAGATGACTATAAAATTTGGTACGGAAAAGATTATAAATATAAAGATCTTCATAAAGAAAGCATATATGCATTGCCAGAATTCAATAGAGATAAAATTAAGGAATACAAAATAATAGCTAATCCTGGGTGCTATCCTACATCTATAGAACTTGCCTTAATGCCTATGCTTAAAAATTCCTTAATTGATATAAATAATATAATTTGCGATTCAAAGTCAGGAGCAACAGGGGCTGGAAGAGGACTTAGTTTAAAATCTCACTATCCTGAACTTAACGAAAACTTTGCACCATATGGTATAGGTGCTCATAGACATACTCCTGAAATAGAACAATGTCTATCAGCTATTGCAGAAGAAAAAGTTCAAGTAACCTTCACTCCTCACCTACTTCCTATAAATAGAGGAATAATTTCAACAATATATTGTAATCCAAAAGAAAATCAGAAAGAAAAAATAAATTTAGAAGAAATTCATAAATTATACAGTGACTTTTACAAAGATGAATTCTTTGTAAATGTATTACCACTAGGAGATATTGCTTCCATTAAAGATGTTAAATATACAAATAACTGCAATATTTCACTACATCTAAATCATAGAAAAGATGGTTTTATAATAGTAAGTGCAATAGATAACATGGTTAAAGGGGCTGCTGGGCAAGCTATTCAAAATATGAATATAGTTTGTGGATTTAATGAAAATGAAGGAATAAAATTAGTTTCTGCAGGAAACTAATTCAATGAATAGTGCATAATGGGTAATGCATAATTTAGGATTAAATTCCTTCGAAATTTATAAATTTCATAATTCAGCAAGCTGAATTATATCATTAATTATGCATTATTAATTACGCATTATCACTTATACAAAAGGGGGACTTATTTTGAAATTATTATCTGATCAAGGTGTTACTGCTCCACAGGGTTTTCTAGCATCAGGAATTCATTGTGGACTTAAGAAAAATAATTTAAAGCTTGATTTAGCTCTTATATACTCAACTGTTCCAGCAAGTGCTGCTGGTGTTTATACAAAAAATAAAGTCAAGGGAGCTCCTATATATATTACAAAGGAGCACCTATCAAATAAAAAAGCACAAGCAATTATTATAAATAGTGGAAATGCTAATACTTGTAATGGTGAAGATGGATTAATGACAGCAAAGAGAATGACTGAACTTCAGGGGAAAGCTCTTAAGCTTAAAGCAAGTGATGTTTTAGTAGCTTCTACTGGAGTTATTGGTGTTCCTTTAAATATAGATGCAATTAAAGATGGAATTCCTATGTTAACTGAAAGATTATCTAAGGAAGGTTTCGAAAATGCTGCTACTGCAATTATGACTACAGACACCTATAAAAAGCAATTAGCCTTTAAATTTACTATAGATGATAAAACTATAACTATTGGGGCAATGGCTAAGGGCTCTGGAATGATTGAACCAAATATGGGTACTATGCTTTCTTTTATTACTACTGATTTAAATATTTCTGGAGAAATGCTAAATGAAGCATTAAAGGAAAGTGTTAAAATAAGCTATAACAGAGTTAGTGTAGATGGTGACACTAGCACCAATGATATGGTATTAATTTTAGCTAATGGACTTGCTAAAAATCATGAAATCAAAGAGAAAGATAAAAATTATTATGCATTTCTTGAAGTTTTAAATAAATTGAATATAACTTTAGCAAAAATGATTGCAAAGGATGGAGAAGGTGCTACTAAGCTTATAGAATGTATTGTTAGTAATTGCAAATCTGAAAAAGATGCTGAAATACTTTCAAAGGCTGTTATCAATTCTCCTTTAGTTAAAACTGCAATCTTTGGAAGTGATGCTAACTGGGGAAGAATATTATGTGCCCTTGGTTATTCAGGTGTAAATATTAATCCTAACAAAGTAGATGTATCTTTTAAAAGCTCTATTGGAGAAATAGAAATTTCTAAAAATGGAATGGGGCTTCCCTTTGATGAAGTTAAAGCAAAAGAAATATTACTTCAAGATGAAATAATGATTTTAATTAATATGAATAGTGGTAAACATTCCTCTATAGCTTGGGGATGCGACTTAAGTTATGAGTATGTAAAAATAAATGGAGATTATCGAAGCTAAAGGAAGGTATGAAAATGAATTATAAAGAACATGCAAAAGTATTAACTCAAGCACTTCCATATATACAAACATTAGCTGGAAAAATAGTCGTAATTAAATATGGTGGAAATGCTATGACAAGTGAAGAACTTAGACAAAGTGTTGCTACTGATATAGTATTACTTCAATGTGTTGGAATCAAACCTGTAATAGTACATGGTGGTGGTCCAGATATATCTAAATTTTTAAATAAAATAGGACAAGAAAGTAAGTTTATAAATGGACTTAGATATACAGATAAAGATACTATGGAAATAGTTCAAATGGTCTTAGGTGGAAAAGTAAATAAAAATATTGTTTCTCTTATTGAAAGTGTTGGTGGAAAAGCTATTGGTCTTTCAGGAATAGATGGCTCCTTTATTAAGGCAAGAAAATTAGAAAGTGATGTTGATTTAGGCTACGTTGGAGAAATAACTTCTATAGATACAAAAATGATAGAAAACACTATAGATTCTGGTTATATACCAGTTATAGGTTCAGTTGCTGTGGGTGAAAACTCTACTCAAGCTTATAATATAAATGCAGATACATGTGCAGCTAAAATAGCAGCTGCATTAAAAGCAGAAAAAATATTATTGTTAACTAACGTTCCAGGCCTTATGAAAGATGCAAAAGATACTTCAACATTAATATCTACACTAAGATTACACGAAGTAAAAAAATTACAAGCAGATAAAATAATCCAAGGTGGAATGATTCCTAAAATAGACTGCTGCGTTGAAGCTATTAGAATGGGCGTTAAAACAGCACATATAATAGATGGAACACTAGAACACTCTATTTTACTAGAACTACTATCAAAAGAAGGAATAGGAACAATGATATACTAAAGTGCTACGCACAATGAAGAATGTAATATTATTTGGAACAAATTACATCCATAATTCTACATTCTTCATTCTACATTTATAAAAGGGGGTTTTTTAAATGCAAAATAATTTACCTTTAATGTCTACTTACTCTTATCTTCCTGTTAATTTAGTTAAGGGTGATGGATCTTATCTTTTTGATGATAAAGGAAATAAATATATAGATTTTACCAGTGGAATTGGTGTAAATAGTCTTGGTTATGGGAATCCTGACTGGGTTAAGGCTATAACTGATGCTGCTGGTAATTTACAGCATATATCAAATATATTTTTAAATAGTACTACTTTGAAGCTTGCTGAGGAGTTAATAACAAAAACTAATATGTGCAAGGTTTTTTTCTCTAACTCTGGTGCTGAAGCTAATGAAGGTGCTATAAAGCTTGCTAGAAAATATAGCTTTGATAAATATGGCTTAAATAGGAATAAGGTTTTAACTTTAAATAATTCTTTTCACGGAAGAACTCTTGCTGCTTTAACAGCTACTGGTCAAGATAAATTCCATAATTATTTCTTCCCTTTCCCTGAGGGATTTGATTATTTTGAAGCTAATAACATAACAGATTTTAAAAACAAATTATCTTCTGATGTCTGTGCTGTTATGATGGAAGCTATTCAAGGTGAAGGTGGAGTTAATCCTCTCAACAAAGACTTTGTTGATGAAGTTTATAAAATTTGTAAAGAGAATGATATTATATTAATTTTTGATGAAGTTCAATGCGGGATTGGTAGAACAGGAAAAGTATTTGGTTTCCAACATTTCCATATCCAACCTGATATAGTTACTATGGCAAAAGGACTTGGTGCAGGTCTTCCTATTGGTGGATTGTTATGTAACAAAAAATTATCAGAAGTATTTAATCCAGGTGACCATGGTACAACCTTTGGTGGAAATCCAGTAGCATGTTCAGGAGCATTAGTTGTTTTAGATAAGATATGCAATGAAGATATGCTAAATGAAATAAAAGAAAAAGGAGAATACCTAATGCAATTACTTAAAGATATAAACTCTCCTTTAATTAAAGATATTCGTGGAAAAGGCTTAATGATAGGAGTTGAGGTAGCTACTACTCCATCAGAAATCCAAAAAAAAGCTCTTGAAAAAGGTTTACTAGTCCTAACAGCTGGAAAAAATGTTATAAGACTACTTCCACCACTAATAATATCAAAGGAAGAAATAAAAGAAGGCATTAAAATATTACAAGAAACAATAGTATCAATGCATAATGTATAATTTATGCATTCCTTTATAACTCAGCTTAATGAATTATTTCAACAATTATGCATTATAAATTAAATTAGGGGGTATTTATGAAAAAGGATTTATTGAAAATAGAAGACTTATCTAAAGATGAAATTTTAGATATATTAAATTTAGCTGATCAATTAAAATATGAACTAAAGCATGGGATTGATCATCCACATCTTAAGGGTAAAACTCTTGGGATGATATTTGAAAAATCCTCTACAAGAACTAGGGTTTCCTTTGAAGCTGGTATGTATCAATTAGGGGGATACCCATTATTTTTAAGCTCTAGTGATTTACAAATAGGTCGTGGGGAGCCTATTCAAGATACAGCAAGAGTATTATCACGATATCTTAATGGTATTATGATTAGAACCTTTGAACAATCAGAAGTTCAAGCTTTAGCTGAATGCTCTGATATTCCAATAATAAATGGTTTAACTGATGATGAACACCCTTGCCAAGTTTTAGCAGATTTAATGACTATAAGAGAAAATAAAAATATCTTAGATAACTTAAAAGTTGCTTATATTGGTGATGGAAATAATATGGCTCAATCATTAACAGTAGGTTGCTTAACCGTTGGAATGAATATTTCTTTAGCTATTCCAGATAAATATATGATGAAAAAATACTATATTGATAAAGGAATTGAAATATCTAAAGTTAATAATTTAAGCTTTAATATAGTAAATGATCCAAAAGAAGCAATAAAAGATGCCGATGTTGTAATAACTGATGTATGGGCTAGTATGGGAAAAGAAAATGAAGTTAAAGAAAGAATTGAATCTTTCAAAGGCTATCAAGTAAATTCTGAAATAATGAAACTTGCTAAAGATGATGCAATTGTTCTTCATTGCTTACCTGCTCATAGAGAAGAAGAAATTACTGATGAAATATTAGAACTCCATGCAGATACTATCTTTGAGGAAGCAGAAAATAGACTTCATGTTCAAAAGGCTATATTAGTAAAATTACTTAAATAATTTTTCTTTAAGTCTTTTTCGTTAAATTTAATATAATATTATAATTTTGGGCTGCATAGCAGCTCTTTTTATTTAATTTTAGCTTTTGGATTATAATATATTGATTTTTTTCTACATACACTTCTTAGAAAAATAATATATTACGCTGAAGATATTTTATTAATTCTACTTATCTTGATAATTGTAAACATTTATTGTAGTATATAAAATATAAATAAATATAATATATTAATATTTATTGGGGGGGGATTCTTTGAAGAAAAGAAGCTTAATATCTGTTGTTGCTACTATTACTTTCACTTTTAATCTTGCAACAGTAGCTTTTGCAGAACCAAATACTTCGGCAGAGCAAACAATCCAAGAAAATAAAGTCAAATATGAACAATTGGATGATGAGACATTAAAGCTCAATGCTGAAATTAAAAAACTTAATAATGATATTGAAGAAATTAATTTGAAGTTAGATAAAAACAATTCTGAAATTAAAAGTACCGAAATAGAAATTGAAAACATAAATAATAAAATTGAAGATTCTAAGATAGAAATTGAAAAAAGAGAAAAAATCATGGATAAAAGATTACGATCTATGTATAAAAGTAATATTTCTACTGATATACTTGCTTACTTAATATCTTCAAAAAATATATTTGATTTCTTTTATAGAATTGATACTATGAAAAAGCTTATTTCTATTGATAAAGAAATAGTAACTAAGATTAATGATAAAAAAGCTGAATTAGTTAAAGATGCCAAAGTAGTTGAAGAAAAAAAAGAAAATCTAAATATGCTTAAAACTTTAATTGAAAATGATTTAAGTGAAGTTAGTAAGAAAAAAGAAGAACAAGAAGTTGTACTTGCAGACCTTAATTCTAAAAAGGATGCAATAATGAAAATTATTGAAGAAAATGAAGTTAATTTAATATCTCATTCACTTTCTATTATAAATTCTGGTTCAGCATCTACCTCTGACCTTAGAGATGCAATTACTAATTTAAATTATATGTTACCTCAACTTAATAGTAATTATGCACTAAACTTAGCCCAGGAAGGAATTTCATCAGCTAATAGTCAAATAGCTTCTCTAGAATCTGCCAATCTTGAAATAAATGTAGGTTCTGTATCATCTACAAGCTCTAGTGGCACTTATTTATCTACATTTTCTATGACTGCTACAGCTTATACAGGGGGGAGCTATACGGCTATGGGTCTAAAGCCAGTTAGAGATCCTAATGGTTTAAGTACTATTTCTGTAGATCCTAACGTTATACCTTTAGGATCTAAAGTTTATGTAGAAGGTTATGGCTATGCTATTGCCTCAGATACTGGTGGTGTCATTAAAGGTAATAAAATAGATCTTTATATGAATTCCCTGCAGGAATGCTATTCCTTTGGAAGAAGGACTGTTATCCTTCATATAATTGCTTATCCAAATCAATGGTAATAAAAAAATATAAATATTAAAGGATGTAGTTTATGAAAAGTTTATAGCATAAATAGCTAATAAACTTAAAACTACATCCTTAAATATTTACGTGTATATTGAGTAACTATTATATTTTATATTAATATATTATCCCACATTCCTTAGCTTTTGCCCATAGTTCTTCTCTAAACTTAGGATGAGCTATATTAATTAATCTCTCAACTCTTTCAGCAATAGTTGTTCCTCTTAACTCTGCAACTCCATATTCAGTAACAACCATATCAACATCATTTCTTGATAAACTTACTGCAGCTCCTTGCTTTAAGAATGGAACAATTTTAGATATTTCTTCTCTTTCTCCAGTTTCCTTATTCTTAACCATAGCAGTAGAATATAACGCTATAAAGGAACGTCCATTTTTAGACATTTGAGCTCCTACTGCAGTATCTGATTGTCCACCTGTTGCACTAAATTGCATATGACCTATTGATTCTGATGCACATTGTCCAGTTAAATCTACTTCTAAAGTAGTATTAATTGAAACCATATTATCGTTTTGTGAAATTACATATGGATCGTTTGTCCAGAATCCATCCATCATCATTACTGATGGATTATCATCTAAGAATTCATAAAGTTCTTTTGTACCCAAAGCAAAACCTGCAACATGTTTTCCATAATTGAAGTTCTTTTTCTTTCCAGTTATAACTCCAGCCTTTATTAACTTCATAATTCCTGTAGTGAACATTTCTGTATGAACTCCTAAGTCCTTTTTATCCATTAATGATGCTGCAACAGCATTAGGGATTCCACCTATTCCAAGTTGTATACAATCTCCATCATTTATTCTATCTGCTATAAACTTCCCTATTTTTAAGTCTTTTTCATTTGGTTCAGTATCTGGTAACATCGGAGGTTGATAATCAGTCTCAATCAAATAATCAACATCGCTAATGTGTATTTCTAAATCTCCAAAAGTTCTTGGATAATTTTTATTAACTTCTAATATTACTAAGTCAGCATTTTTTAAAATTCTTTTTTCATAAATATTGCTTAATGATAAAGATAAATATCCATGCTTATCTGGAGGAGTAGCTGTCCCCATATATATATTTGTCTTCTTGTGGAATTGCCTCTTATAAGCTGTTAAGTGTAAATGATTTGGTATAAGTGATATATTACCATTACTTTGAGCTTTTCTCATAGGACCTGTATAAAACCATCCATCCATTCTAAATGAATCTTTATATGCAGGATTCATAAAATACTCTGCTGGCTCCTGTGGTAAACATGTAGTAACTGTAACGTCTTTAACTCTATCAGCTATCTTGTGTAAATTTCTTGAAATTTCTTTTGCTTCTGCTGCACCTAATCCTGTAACTATTACATCTCCACTTTTGATTAAATTTAAAGCTTCATCAACTGTAATATATTTTCCTTTAGATACATTTTTCTCTCCCATATTAACCCTCCTCAAATTTTATAGGCTTTAAGTATTAATATTCATTCTTTTATAGATAAATTTAAATCTTCTCCCGCCAATTAACCCGTCATTTTGTATATACTATATTTTGTACATACTATATATATAAATAGTAAACCTTTCCATATTTATTGTCAATAGTGCCTATTACGTTTTATTAATTTGTAAATAATATTAATTATTAATTAAAAATATTATTATTTATATGTAGTTTTTTTATTATTAGTAATAATTTTTTCAACTCCTTGTTAATTTAATAACTTATTTAGCTATAAAATATAAAGTTTATATATTAACTTAAGATAAATAAAAAAGGATATAGATATTATATTCTTTGCGACTTTGTAAACTTTAAATCGCCAGAATATAATATCTATATCCTCCTATAGTGAAAGAAATGAATTTATAAAAAACTATTACTTTTCAATATAGTTTATAACATGTTTAATTATCATATTTATACTTCCATCACCATTTCTTTGTATTTCAAATCTAGTTTTATCATGATAAGCTTCTTCATTAATATATAAGTCAATATCCTTATCTATTTTTAGTCTTACACGCTTTAACTTCTTTTCTACCCATTGTTTATCTATTGCTATTTCATCTTCAAGACCATGACTTTTCACAAAAGTTGCAAAATCATTTTTTATTTGAGGTTCTTCTTTAAAAAGCTCATTAGAAAGATCCTCTATATTGATTTTCTCTTCTTCCTTTAACTTTGCTTTAACTGCTGTCCTTATTCTTTCTGCTCTATCAGCATCTTCTACAATATTGCTTCTAGTCCAATTTTCAGCAGCCTTTAAAAAGGTCTTTGTCATATCTCTTTCATTACTTATAATTGAACATCCAAGAAAATTACTTATAAAATAGTTAGCTCCATATTCTTCATCTTTGCTTTTCTTTTGTTTATCTATAACCATAATATTATAAACTTGATTTTCTCTAATAGGTTTTATAAATGCAGCTTTTTGTATTCTTTGACTGCTTGCTGGAAGTCCTGCTGCTTGTGGAACTATATCTATCCCTATTTTATTTTCTATAAATTCAACTTTATGAGTAAAGTTTTTTACATAGTCCATCTTTAATATCCCTATCATAGGGCCTTGATCTGTAACTAATGAAACTATTATTAAGTCACAAGAGGGAATATTTGTGTTACCCTTCATTATAATAAATAATTGCCTTGCAAGTTCTTTAGATAGTGAAATTAAATCATTATCTATTCCATTTAAATAATCTTGAACTACTTCTTTTACTATATTTCTCTCAGGATTAAATACTGCATATTTTAATTCTTCATCTTTAAAACATTTTTCTATATGTCTATGTAAAAAGCTATATGTATCTTCATTTAATTCAAGACTATATTCATTTAAAACAGGCTCATCTGTATTCGAGTCTACAATATGAATTACTGCCTCTTGTATATTAATATCACTTATATACTCCATATAATTTTGGGTGCTAACAAAGATATCTAAATATTAGATTCTCTGCTTCCCCAAATTCACCACCTTTACCTTTTGTTCATACTATCATGCCTAATTTCATGTCTAATTTATTGTAAATTTTCAATTACATCTATTACTTCTTTTAAATTACCTAACTTTTTATAAACTAATTCTTCAATTTCCTTTTCTGGTTCCTTTACATCTGGAATCATTATTACTCTTATTTTTCCTCTACTTGCAGCTATAACACCTGCTTCTGAATCTTCAAGAACTATGCAATTTCTTGGATTTACTTCTAATTTTTTAGCCACATTTAAAAATATCTCTGGATTAGGCTTTGATTTTCTTACTTCATCACCACATAATACATAATCAAAATAATGTAATACATCTGCCTTTTCTAAAAGCTCTAATGCTATTTCTCTATTTGATGATGTTGCAACTGCCTTTTTAATATTTTTATTAGTTAAATATACTAATATTTCATCTAATCCTGGCTTTTTCTTAGCTCCATCCTTTATTAATGAAAGATTAATCTTTCTTTTTTCTTTCATATACTCATCTACATCTATTTTATCGCCATATTGCTTTATTAATGTATTTCTACAACTATCATAGTTAGTTCCAAGTAACTTGTAAAAAATATTCATATCAAAGTTTATTCCAAAGTTTTTTGCAGCTTCTACACATGATAAATAAGATAATCTTTCTGTATCAAATATTAGACCATCCATATCAAATATTACTAATTCAACTTTTTCCATACTTATTCCTCCGTAGCTTATGTCTTTATATATTATAATATAAAATTTCACTTTTTTATATTTTTATTAAATTTATATTAAATCACCTTTTTTTCATCTTATTTTATAAATTTAATATATTTACATTAATATTATTTGAAAACTACCATTTTTACGTATTTATTATTATATAAAACTAGAAAATATCACATAATTTTTATATCTTGGCAACTAATTTCTAATTTTTTTGTTTAAATTAAATTTATTTTGAGTTATAATATTAACAATGAGTTCAACTTTTTAGTTGTTACTTTTAATACAGTTAGCTACATAGCTTAATTGTAATAAAATATAAAGTTATGGAGGTTTTATAGCATGTTAGTTTCAGCAAAAGAAATGTTAAACAAGGCTAAAGCGGGAAAATACGCTGTAGGTCAATTCAATATCAACAATTTAGAATGGACTAAAGCAATTTTATTAACTGCTCAAGAAAATAATTCACCAGTTATATTAGGAGTTTCTGAGGGAGCTGCTAAATATATGTGTGGTTTTAAAACTGTAGTTGGAATGGTAAATGGAATGTTAGAAGAATTAAACATCACAGTACCAGTTGCATTACACTTAGACCACGGTAGCTATGAAGGTGCTTTAAAAGCTATGGAAGCTGGTTTCTCATCAATCATGTTTGATGGTTCTCACTATCCAATAGATGAAAATATAGCTAAGACAAAGGAAATGGTTAAATTAACTTCAGAAAAAGGTTTATCTTTAGAAGCTGAAGTTGGATCAATCGGTGGAGAAGAAGACGGAGTTGTTGGTGCTGGAGAAATCGCAGATGCTGCTGAATGTAAGGCAATTGCTGACTTAGGAGTTACTATGTTAGCAGCTGGTATTGGTAACATCCACGGAGTATATCCATCAAACTGGAAGGGCTTAAGCTTTGATGCTTTAGAAGCTATAAGCAACGTAACTAACAATGTTCCACTAGTACTACACGGTGGTACTGGAATCCCAGAAGATATGATAAAGAAAGCTATTTCTCTAGGAGTTTCTAAGATCAATGTTAATACTGAATGTCAATTAGCATTTGCTGAAGGTACTAGAAAGTACATTGAAGCAGGAAAAGATATCCAAGGAAAAGGCTTTGACCCAAGAAAGCTTTTAGCTCCAGGATTTGAAGCTATTAAAGCTACAGTTAAAGAAAAAATGGAATTATTCGGATCAATTAACAAAGCATAATTTCATTAGATTTAAGGAGTTGCCATGGCAACTCCTTTATTTTTAGTTTGAACTATACTAAAAAATCTATCCTAAAGCTACATCTAAAATCATCATTACTATAAATCCTAATATAAGGCCTAAAGTAGTTAGTTTTTTATTTTGTATTGAAGCTTCTGGCAATAACTCAGCTCCAACTACAGCAATCATTGCTCCAGCTGAAAATGACAACAAAAATGGTAGAATACTCCTTACTGCTAATGCTGCAATTACTCCAATAACTCCCGCAATGGGTTCTACAAGCCCTGAAGCTTGTCCATAAAGAAAACTTTTTGTTCTTGATAATCCTTCACTTCTTAAAGGCAATGAAACCGCTGCTCCTTCTGGGAAATTTTGAAGTCCTATTCCTAAAGCAAGAGCAAGAGCCGCTGCAATACTAGTTCCTGGTATTCCTGCTGCTACTCCCCCAAAAGCCACACCTACAGCAAGTCCTTCTGGGATATTATGAAGAGTTACAGCTAAAACCAATAGAATACTCTTTTTATATCTAGCTGATTTAGAAATATTCTCTTCATCTTTATTTATTATAACTCCATAAGAATAAGTATCCATTAACTTATCCGCAAAAACTAAAAATGCACCACCTAAAAAAAATCCTATTGAAGGAATAACAAATCCTGAATAACCAAGCTGTTCTGAAAGCTCTATTGCTGGACTTAAAAGAGACCAAAAGCTAGCTGCCACCATTACTCCAGCACCAAAACCTAACATTGTATTTAAAATTCTTTTATCAATTTTTTTAAAGAAAAATACTACAGCAGCTCCTAAAGCAGTAACTGACCAAGTAAATATGGTTGCAAGTAATCCCTGAAAAATTGGGCTTAATGCAAAAAACCATTCCATAATATATCCTCCTTAGTATTTAAATAAAATCCTTAATTATAATTTACTAAGAAGAATGTGCTTTTGTTACAACTAATTTTAAAGTATATGCTTTTTATAGCCCCTTACCTTCTTCTTTAGAAAGTCCTTTTTCCTCTAATAATTCATAAATAGTCTTTGATGTAGTATCTTCAATAGTATAACCTAATAAACTCAATATTTCTTTAAGTCTATCTTCTGAATAAGTTTCAATTTCTAAATAAGGGAATGGACAAAAACTCTTATCATTAATATCTATTTCTACTAAAGAATCCTTTATTTTATAACTTTCTCTATATTTTTTTATTGATTGTTTTAAAGATAGACCTAATGAAATAAATATTTTATTTGCTGCCTCTTTATCTTCTACTATAGTTTCATTTTCCTCCATTTCCTTAAAAGTTCCTTGACTTAACATTTTTTTAGTAGTCATATACACTACTTCTTTATTATTAAGTCTATCGTCAGTTATTCTTATCCTTGCATATCCTTTGTCATTTAAAAGTCTATTATCTTCAAAATCGTATATATTATTAATTTGATATTCTTCCTTTACTTTTTCAGCTCCAATATTATTTAAAATTTTTCTTATTTTATCAACATCTATATCAACTACTCTTGTTTCTAATTCTTTCATTAATATCTCTCCTTCAAATTTTATATGAATTATTATAACACATATGATAATTTAATATATATTATTACTTAATTTCTATACAATTCCCTTATTACTATGCATTTTTTTACTTAAACCCTAAAATTTATAATTTTCTATTCGATATAATAATTAACTATATAATAATAAATTTGTCAAAAAAATTGTTTTCTTACTTAATATAAATATATTTTAGGAGTAATTTTTATGAAAAATAAAAAGGAATTTATAGATTTAAGTAAATATAGAGATTTATCTATAATTGAACTATTAAATAATTGATATATAAAATATTGATAAGAGGGTACTGAAAGTTTTAAAGTTTTCAGTACCCTCTTTAGCTAGTAGCTCTATAGTTTTTCTCTTCTTTTACTCGACTTTATAAATAAGCTTTTTAATTCTTCTTCTTCTTCATTAACTATAGAATTTCTTATATTATTTAACTCCACTAAAAAGTTATCTATTGATTCTAATAAATTCTTCTTATTTCCAAAAAAAAGTTCACTCCATAAATCTTCATTAATGTTAGCAATTCTAGTTAAATCCCTATAACTGTCTCCAATAAAGCTTCCAGTATCCCTACCCTCTTCATCACTATTAATTAATGCTACTGCAATAGCATGAGGTAACTGACTTGTAAATGCAATTATTTTATCATGATATTTAGGATTTATTCTCTTTATATTTTTAAAGCCCATATCATAAATAATACTTTCTAAAAGCTTAATATTTTCTTCCTTATTTCTATCAGTTACAGTTATTAAGTAATTTGCTCCTTTAAAAACTTCTTTTGATGCATAATCTATGCCTTTTTTCTCTCTTCCTGCCATAGGATGTCCAAAAATAAAATCTATTCCTTCTGGTAATATGCTTAATATATCATCAACAAAATGCTCCTTTATCCCTGTAGCATCAGTTATTATGGCCCCTCTTTTTAAATAATCCTTATTTTTCTCAATAAAGTTCTTAACTAACCTTGGATAAAGAGAAATAATAATTAAATCAGCTTGGCCTACAATCTCTTTTCCTTCTACATAACCTTCCTTAATTAAGCCTAATTCTTTAGCTTTTCTTAAAGTTTCTAAATTACTATCTATTCCATAGATATCTTCATAACCTGCTGCTTTAAGTGCCATAGCATAACTTCCACCTATAACACCAAGCCCTACAATTAAAATATTCATAAATACCCCCAATTTAAATGTATAATGAAGAATGTAAAATATAAAATTAATGTTGAAATTCAACCAAGGCTGAATTTCTTCAATAATTCTTCATTCTTCATTTTACATTTTTCATTACTATAGTTTCTTTCCTTCCATTTCAGCTAAAACTCTCACTTTATCCATTATCTTCTTGAATGATTCTGGTTTTATTGATTGTTGTCCATCGCTTAAAGCACATTGTGGATTATTGTGGACTTCTATCATAAGTCCATCTGCCCCTGCACTAATTGCAGCCTTTGCTAATGGTTCTACAAGATCCCAGTATCCTGCTGCGTGACTAGGGTCTACTATTACTGGTAAATGTGATCTTTTCTTGATAACTGGTATTGCACTTAAATCTAATGTATTTCTTGTGTAAGTTTCAAAGGTTCTTATACCTCTTTCACAAAGAATTACATTTTCATTTCCTGCAGCCATTATATATTCTGCTGACATAAGCCATTCCTCAATTGTTGCTGATAAACCTCTCTTTAACAAAATAGGCTTATTTGTCTTACCTAATTGCTTTAATAAATCGAAGTTTTGCATATTTCTAGCACCAACCTGAATTACATCAACATCTCTTTCAAAAACATCTATATAATCAGTTGACATTATTTCCGTTACTATTGGTAATCCTGTTGCTTCCCTTGCCTTTTTAAGAAGTTCTAAGCCTTCTAACTCTAAGCCTTGGAAACTATATGGAGAAGTTCTTGGTTTAAATGCTCCCCCTCTTAAGAAATTAGCACCAGATTCCTTTACACTTTTAGCTATTTCAATTATTTGATCTTCACTTTCAACTGAACATGGTCCAGCCATAATACCTAAATTATTTCCCCCAATTAAACTACCCTTTACATCTATTACAGTATCCTCAGGCTTAAATAGCCTATTTGCCTTCTTGTAAGGCTCTTCTACCTTTAAAACTTTATCTACTCCAGAAAATCTTAAAAGCTTATTTGAATCTATAGCTCTAGTTTCACCAACTACACCTATTATACAAAAGGTTTCACCTTGAGATAAGTGAATACCTAATCCTTTACTCTCTAATTCTCCCTTAACCTTCAATACTTCATTTTCACTACAATTTGGATTCATTACAATAATCATCTTTCCTATCCCTCCATACTACAATTTTAAGTAATAGTTAATAGCTAAGAGGTAAGAGTTAATAAGTAATAACTAATAGTTATTGAAATAATTCAGCAAGCTGAATTATGAAATTTATAAATTCCAAAAGAATTTACTCCTTCACTATTCTCTATTCACTCTTACTTCTTACCTTCAATTAGTGCTTCCATAGCCATTACATACCCAAATTCTTTAAACCCACAAATTTGCCCAATACATGCTGGTGCTATAACTGATTTATGCCTAAACTCTTCTCTTGCATGTATATTTGATAAATGAACTTCTACTGTATTAATGTTTACAGCTTTTATTGCATCTAAAATAGCATAACTATAATGAGTAAATGCACCTGGATTTATTATTATTCCGTCATAATTTTCATAATAAGCATTATGAATTTCATTAATTATTTCGCCTTCAATATTGCTTTGAAATAATTTTATGTCTATGTGTCTTTTTTGCCCCTCTTCATTAATATAGTTACAAATATCCTTAAAATCTCTAGTGCCATATATTCCTTTTTCTCTTATTCCAACCATATTTAAATTAGGACCATTAATAACTAGTATCTTCATATATTACCCCCTCTACTTATTGCTATTTATTATTTTTATTATATTATTTATAACTTTTTCTATATCTTTATCGTTGCTGATTTTATATTGCGAATAATCTTTATATAAATTATATCTTTCTGAATATAGGTTGTAAAGCTTACTTATACCATCTTTTAATAATGGCCTTGAATTAGTGTCTATGTCATTTATAATATCTTCTACAGATCTATCTATAAAAATAATAATTCCCTTTTCTTTAAAAAAATCTATATTTTCTTTTCTTTTAACTACTCCACCACCAGTAGATATAATTATTTTCTCCTTTATAGTACTTAATTCCATGCAAGCTCTTGTTTCAAAATCCCTAAAGTACTCCTCGCTTTTTTCAAATAATTCTTTAACTGTGCTTTTTGAAATTTCCTCAATATAAGTGTCCATATCACAAAATTTATAACCAAGCTTCTTTGAAACTATTTCTCCTATGGTAGTTTTACCACATCCAGGCATTCCAATTAATAAAATTATATTTTTATCCATAATCCTCTCCTGAAATTAAAGAAATTTTTTATTTATTTTATTATATATTTTTTCAATAATAGCTTCACTAATATTAGTACCTTGCCATACTTCTTGTGCCTTAGCTGCTTGCCCAATAAGCATATAAAGACCACCAACATTTATTTTATTTAATTCTTTTCCATAAGATAAAAACTTAGTTTCCATAGGATTATATATTAAGTCAACTAAAGCATCAAAGTTACTTATTATTTCTTTAGTTACTGGTGATTCCTCTGTATTAGGATACATTCCTACTGGAGTAGCATTAATTAATATATTGCCTTTTAATGATTCTAATTCGCCATAGCTAATTAACTTTACATTTTCAAGTGAAAAATCATTTTTATTTGGATTTCTACTTACTAAATAAACTTCTTTAACATTATTATCTACTAAATAATGAACTACTGCTCTTGATGCCCCACCATTTCCTAATATTACTGCAATTTTATCCTTAATATCTATATTACTAACTTTTAGCATATATCCAAATCCAAAGTAATCTGTATTATATCCATAAAGTTTTCCTTCATTTAAATATATTGTATTTACTGCCCCTATTTTTTTAGCTTCATCGGATATAAAATCAACATATTCCATTATATCTCTTTTATAAGGAATAGTTACATTACATCCCCTTATTTTTAAAAGCTTTAGACTCTCTGTAAAATCTTTAAGTCTATTTCTTTCAACTTCAAATAACTTATAGCCTCCAGCTTTATTCATTAGTCTTAACAATTCACTATGAATTTCTGGTGATAAGCTATGAGAAAGTTTTTCTCCTAAAAGTCCATAAAACTCCATAATCTTGCCCCCTTAGAAATATTAAATTTATTATATCATAAAAATAGATTGATAATCTTACAACCTATTTTTATTCTTTATAAGCTTATTCTATATTATTAGTGTACAATTTAAATATACATTAATTTGCAATTGTATTAAAGTACCAACTAAAGATAATTAATATATTATAAATAATAAAGTTATAACTATTAGTTCATTAGTATATTTATTAGCTTTAAAATTAAAGAATGAAATATGAATTTATGAATAAGTCTTCACTCTCTACTTCTTACCTCTTACTTTACATATGACATTTTTTTATTTCTATGTTACTATTAATTAAAATAAATATATATTTATTATGGAGGTAATAATGGCTAGAGATCAAAAAACTAAAGGTAATTTTAAGTATGAAAATATAGAAAAAAAAGATAAGAACTTTATGTATCAAAATCTTGAAAAGAGTAATTGCTATAATTGTAATTTTTCTGGCTCAAATTTTGACTATGTAAATTTCAGAGGTGCACATTTTAAATCTTGTAGTTTTTTAAAATGTAGTTTTAAATTTTCAGAGTTTATAGGTAGTAATTTTAAGAAGAGTAATTTTAAAAATGCTAAATTTGAAAATACTATTTTCGACTCAGTAAGATTAGACAATGTAGACTTTAAAGATGCTAAATTTAAAAACACTATTTTTCTTTCAACTGATTTAAGTAAAACAAAGAATTTAAATATAGATAATCCAGAAATTAAAGTTTACAATGAAATGCCAAAGTTAGATTTAAGTGTAGATCTTACAAATGCTATTTTAAATGCCTTAAATAATAAATATGTAAAGAACTCAAGAGTTTTAGATACTAGAGATGGAAAGATAAATCTCTTAAGTATTATGATACTTTTAGAAAATTTTAATGAAGAAGAATTAATTAAAGGATTGACTTTATTAGCTAATGAGTTAGATAAAGATTTCTATACCTTAAGCTATTTAATAAAATATATTAAGACTAGTATAGTATCTTAAGCTTATAATAATTAAATGAAGGTAGCAAAAGCAATTATTTTTTAAATAATCAACTTATGCTACCTTCTATCTATAAAATGTTGGATTTCTATTCATGCCTCCTTCCTTCTGATTGAATGTGATACTCTTAAGCTATACTTCCTTTCAATTTATTGAATTAGGATATTTTCTCATACCTCCTTTCACCATTCAATCTAAAGCCTTCTTTATTATAAAAATACACCTCCTCTTCCTTATAATTATTATAAGTTGCAACTATAGAAGCTGCATTATAATCCTCTGCATATTTTTTAGCCTCTATCATTAGCTGATGTCCTACTCCAAGCCCCCTATACTTTTCCTCAACCATGATTTCATTAATAGCTAAATTGCTTATATAGCTTCTATTATTTAAAATTGTGAAATTAATGTAACCTATAATTTCATCATTTAATTGAGCTACAATAATCTTAGAATTTTCATCTTCGATTATGGATTTAATGCTTGAATAATCTAAGTCTTCACTTAGTCTAATAACATCATCATAATCCTCAGAACTTATTTTTCTAACATCAAAACCAACCATAAGTATACCTCCCATAAGTAAACCTTTTCAAGACCCCCATCCTTTATTAAAGGTTCCTCTCTTTCAAAATATTAATTTTCAGAAAATTCTTAATATTCATATTTTTATTATACACCTATATTTTTTTTATTTCCACTATTTTTTATAAAAAAATTTATGAGATAAATATTATGTTTCTTGCGACCTCGCATACGCTCCAAGTCGCCAAAACATAATATTTATCTCCTTCCAACATTAAAGGTAATAATTCCTCCTAACGTCGGAATTATATAAGTTGCTCTATTTACTCTGTATAATGACTTTACTATATTTTTTCTTATTAGTATTTCCGTCGCATACACTCCAAGTCACACTAGCATTATATATTTTTCTTTGAAAGCTGATGGTAATAATTCCTCCTAATGTTGGAATTATGTAAATTTATATAGATACTTTTATATAGGTTAACTTTATTCTTATTCTTTTCGGCCTGACAGAAATTTCACAATTGTATGATACTAAATCTTTCTAATAGTTAATATATGCTATAAAAAAATCCACTTTGTGGACTATGAGGTTTACTACTCTCATAAAGGTATCCACAGTTCTTTAAAAATATAATTTTCTATAGAATAAAAACATAACAATAATATGATTGTTCCCTTATTATTATATTACCAAGTACGAGATTTCATTTCTTTAAATTGTCCTACAGTAGATACATGAGAATTCAATCCACCATCCACTGTAACAACTTGTCCTGTAAAGTATTCACTTTCATCAGATGCTAAGTACACACACATATTGGCAATATCTTCAGGGGTACCATAACGGTTAACCATAATGTTGTTTAAGAATATATCTTTCAAAACTTGTGGTACATAATCAGCATTTTCAGGTGTTATGATTAAACCTGGGCGAACACAGTTACAGCGAATATTATCTTTACCAAATTGTAATGCAGTTGATTTAGTTAACATATCTACACCAGCTTTAGCACAAGCATAAGCAGTTGATCCAAGGTCTCCGCCACATGAAGCCATTGATCCAATATTAATGATAGAACCTCCTTTATTTTCCTGCATATATGGTAAAACACATTTTGTTGCATAGAAAGTTCCACGAATATCACTTTGGAAAATATTATCCCACATCTCCAATGTTAATTCATCAACACGCCCATCCTTTAAGCCAACATTAGCAGCATTATTAACTAAAATATCAATTTTCCCATATTTTTCTGAAGTATCTTTAAATAAAGCATCTATACTTTCAACTTTTGTAATATCCATAAAATGATAAAATGCTTCTCCACCCTCTTGAACAATACTATCAACTACAGCTTGACCTTTAGCTTCACGACGTCCACATATAACAACTTTAGCTCCTTCTTTTGCAAATAGTTTAGCAATTCCAACTCCAATTCCGCTAGTAGAACCTGTTACAATTGCCACTTTTCCTTTTAATCTTTCCATTATATATTCCTCCTTGTATGATATAGATATAACATTTTATAGAAAACTTTTTGCAATTCTTACGAACATTACCACTTTAATTGATATTAATTTTCTTATTTACTATTCTGCCTATGCCCCTTAAGGAATATGCATTTCATACTTAATTATCATATGTTGCAATACTCTCACCTAATAGTAACGTTTACAAAAAACCTATTGATATAAATCATGATATAAGTGGATTGCACCACTTAGTTAATTAAATAAAAAAAATGATATTATCCTCCTTCCGCTAGGTAGTTTCTTTGTTAAAAAATCTACTTATTAAGCATTAATAAAAGCTTTTGAATTAAAAATAAATAACTTATTAAATGAAATCAACACTTTAATGGAATCATCTTAATTCTAATCTATTAAAGAAAATATTGAATTTATAGATTCTATTCCAAGTATATGACTTGTAATGGCTATTTATCCCTGTAAGAATATGTTAATATATATTGGTAAAATTATCAATATATATTGACATTATTTTTATAAAATTTATTAATTTTTTTCTCAAATTTTATAGTTATATGTTACTAAATTTTTATAAGTTCTTGATATCGCATCTTAGATCTCTCAATTCTCTAAAATTAAAATATAATACTGACTCTCGTTATTAAATTTTGTATTAAATAGTTCATCAATATCTATTTAAGAGAGCTTTGAAGGTTAGAATTAATAACAAAAATCCAGCAATTTATTTATTGCTGGATTTTTATTATTAATTATTTGAATTTTTATAGTTTCCAATTATTTTAAAGTAGCCACTATTTTTTTCTATAAGTTCTAAAGCATTCTTTACTAAATCATTATTTAAGTTTCCTTCAAAATCTACGTAAAGCAAATACTTCCAAGACTCATGTTTGTTAGGTCTTGACTCTATTTTAATCATATTAATATGGTTTTCTGCAAAATGTCTTAATAGCTTATATAATGTTCCTGCCTTATCTTCTAGAGAAAATACCACACTAATTTTATTACTAGAATCATTATACTTTAATTCTTTACCAATAATTATAAACTTAGTATGATTATCTTTTTTATCATTAATATTTTCTTTTAGTATGCTTAAGCCATAAATATTTGCTGCTCTTTTACTTCCAATAGCTGCCTTTTTCTTATCCTTTAAATCAGAAACTAATTTAGCACTTATTGCTGTATTATGATAAGGAATTAATTTAATTTTATCATATCTACTTAAAAATCCTCTACTTTGTTCAAAGCCTTGAGGATGAGAATATATTTCTTCAATCTCATCTATATTAGTTCCAGATATCCCCATAAGATTTTGATCAATTTTTATACATTCTTCACCAACTATATAAAAATTATATTTAACTAAAAGATCATAAACTTCTGTAATAGCTCCTGTATATGAATTTTCAATAGGAAGTATTGCATATTGTATATAATTATTTTCTAATGCATTAAAAACATCCTTGAATTCTTCGTAATTTTTTATACTATCATAAGAATTAAAATACTTTCTTAAGGCCTCTTCACTAAAGGATCCCTCTACGCCTTGATAACCTATCTTAACCTTACCTTCTATTATATTATCTTTTATATTATCCTTGTTTCTCTCCATTAAATCTGCTTGCAAGGATCTGCTAAGTTCCATAACTTTTTCAAAAAAATTTCTAGTAATTTCACTATACTCTCTATTATTTAGAAGGTTTATATTTTTTTCTATTACTTCCTCTTCTCTTTTAGCATTAAATATTGGAAGATTTCTTTCTTTTTTATATTCTCCTACCTTAATAGCCACATTCATTCTTTTTTCAAATAAAGCTATTAACTCTCTATCTATAGAATCAATTTCTCTCCTATAGTCCTCTAAGTTACCCATTAGTATCTCCCCTTTATTAAATCTAGTATACCTATTGCAGCAACTGCCTCTATTACAGGTACTGCCCTTTGTACTATACAAGGGTCATGTCTTCCTTCTATTCTAAATTTAACATCTTTTTTATTATTTATATCAATTGTATTTTGCTCTTTTAATATTGATGCAGTTGGTTTTACAGCTACCTTAAAGACTATAGGCATTCCATTGCTTATTCCACCTAATATACCACCATTATTATTAGTTTTAGTCTTTACTAAATCTCCATCATAATAATACTCATCATTTACTTCTGATCCAAAGAGTTTCGTCATATCAAAACCTCTTCCAAATTCAATTCCTTTTATGGCTGGCACAGAAAACATAAGATGAGCCAAGGTAGATTCTATTGAATCAAAAAACGGATTACCTACTCCAGCCTTTATTCCAACTATAGCACATTCTATGGTTCCACCTACTGAATCTCCTTCATACTTTGCTTGCATAATAGTATGTCTAATTTTTTCTTCCAAAGCTTCATTTATTAATGGAAGTTCCTTAGATTTTAAATTTAATAATTCCTTAGTAGAAATATTTGTAGGATTAAAACTATCATCTTCTATATTCTTTATAGAACCTATATGAGCACCTATAAATATTCCTTTTCCCTCTAATATTTGTTTGCATATAGCTCCTGCAAATACTAATGGAGCAGTTAATCTACCTGAAAAATGTCCACCACCTCTATAATCATTAAAGCCTGAATATCTTTCAAAGCCACTATAATCTGCATGACCTGGTCTTACAAAATCCTTAGTTTTTGAATAATCCTTAGATCTAGTATCACCATTTCTAATAATTGCACAAAGTGGTGTTCCAGTAGTCCTACCTTCAAAATATCCACTTAATATTTCTGGCAAATCTTTTTCATTTCTTGCTGTTGATAATTGATTTTTACCTGGTGCTCTTCTTCCCATTTCAAATAACACCTTATCCATATCAATTTCAAATCCACATGGAAGTCCATCTATAGTAATTCCAATTGCATTTCCATGTGATTCACCAAAAATAGATATCTTAACATTATTCCCAAAGACTCCACTCATCTACAGCCCCTCCTAGCATTTTATAATCCTCGAAAAATTTCGGGTAAGATTTCGCTACACAATCATAATCTTTTATTATTATAGGCTTTTTACACCTAGTTGACGCTATTGCTAAAGTCATGGCTATTCTATGATCCTTCCAGCTCCATACTTCTACTCCACCTTCTAGTTCTTGAACACCATGTATTACTAGCCCCTCTTCTTTTTCCTCAATATTCGCACCAAGTTTGTTAAGTTCAGTTGCTACAGCCTTTAATCTATCACATTCCTTAATTCTTAATCTACCTGCATTTATAATTTCTGTTGTCCCCTTTGATAATGCTGCAACTAAAGAAATCACAGGTATTATATCTGGACATTGAGAGCCATCAATAACTGTAGAAACTAATTCATTTGAAGGGTTACAACTTAATTTATCTCCATAATTAAATTTAGCTCCCATTCTTTCTAAAATTTCTATTATCTCTTTATCTCCTTGTAATGAATCTTTTCGTAAATCTTGAACTTCTACTTCAGAGCCTAAGGCATCTGCACATAAATAAAAGGCTCCTTGTGAATAATCACCTTCAACTCTATAATCTCTAGAAACATAACCCTGGTTTCCTTTAATTGTAAATTCCCTGTAATTATTATTCTCTATATAAATTCCAAAGTCTTTCATGCAAGCTAAGGTTAAATCTATATATCCTTTAGATTCCAATTCTGTAGTAAGTATTATCTTGGAATCACCTTCTAGTAAAGGCAAGGCAAATAAAAGTCCTGTAATAAATTGAGAGCTAATATTTCCAGCTAAAGTAAATTCTCCACTATCTAACTTTCCCTTAACCATTAAACTTAATCTACCATCAACTGTACTATACTTAACTCCTTGTTCTTTAAAAATATTGTAATAGGCATCTAATGGTCTCTTTCCTAGGTTTCCTCTTCCAACAAACTTAGTCATACCATCAAATAGTAGTGATACAGGAACTAAAAATCTAAGAGTTGAACCTGATTCATTACAATCAATAGTTCTAACTGCATTTCTCTTAGCCTCCTTATTAAATGCTCCTATGATAGTTAGCTTATCACCATCTTTTTTAATACTGGCACCTAAAGATATCATTCCATCTATAGTTGCATTAATATCATCAGAGTAATCTATATTTTCTATTGTAGAAACTCCACTTCCAAGTGCTGCACAGATTATAGCCCTATGAGCCATACTTTTAGAAGGTGGAACTTTAACAATTCCCTTTAGCTTACTATTATTAATTTTTATTCCTTGCATAAAAAACCCC
>NZ_JBNPON010000052.1:0-25680 GCF_050315195.1 Clostridium sp. SGI.024
ACTCCTAATATTGGAGCATAAAATACTATTCTAAATAACATTACCATTAGCATTTGTATTTGTTGTATATCATTTGTACTTCTAGTAATTAAAGAAGCAGTAGAAAATTTATCAAATTCAGCATTTGAAAAACTTGTAACTTTTTTAAATACATCTTTTCTAATAGTTTTTCCAAGACCAGCTGCTATTCTTGAAGATAATAATCCAACAATAACAGTTGCAACCATACTTATTAATGCTATTCCAAGCATCTTAAGCCCTGCAAATAATATATATTTTGTTTGTAAACTATCCGTATCAATTCCAACCGCTTTATATTCATCCTTCACAAAAGCCAAAGATGACTGTTCTACTATACTTTCAGGTATTTCATCTATTTTTTCATTTATACCTTTTAGCATTTCATTGATTTGATCTTTAGGTAAATTCTTAAGAACTGTAAATATATCTGTATTTTCTGGCAAATTCATTTGTGAATTAGAATTATTAAAATTGAATTCTTCCATCTTTCCAGAAGTTATTCCATAAACTATAAGTTCTGGTTTTGCTAGGATACCTCTTAAATCCTCTATGACTTCTTTATTATTAGTATTTAATTCATATAAGTCTTCTTGTTCTAATAAAGGATATTTTTTTAAATAATCATTATATTCACTTAATGATAAATTATCTTTACTAATTAGTTTATAATTATCCTCTATTTTCTTATTATCATTTTCTTCAATAAAAAGTGATAATTTTTCTTTTTCGCTTTTTCTTATTATTTTAGGCACTGAATTTTCAATTCCACCTTGTTGAATTCCTACATTAACTATATTAGACATATAGTCTGGCAGTGATAATTCACTTATAGCCTGAATAAATAATAATGCTATAATTACAATGATAGAACCTATAAATGGTTTTAAATACTTTATTAGCTTCATCATTTTATTTTGTCTCCTTTCATGCTGAGTATTAATTTTGAATAATATATTAATTATATTTTTATAACTATTATATGTCAATAACTATTATACTTGTATAATTATTTTTTATAGTTTATAATAATACTGATATTTATTTAGGAGGAGCTATATGAATAATAATGCTATTAACAACTTACCTGAAAATTTAATAGATTTACTAGTTCTTATACATAATAAACTTTTAAATCCAGATGAAATGGTCAAAGGGTGTATTATACCTCCATCACATATGAAAGTAATATTTTATCTTTCAAAGAAAAAAACAATGTCTGTTTCTAATGTGGCAAAATGTTTAGATATTTCTAAACCTAATATGACACCTATCATAGATAAATTAATTAATGAAGGTTTTGTTCATAGATATACTGATCCAAATGATAGAAGAAGAATTAATATTGAACTTACTGAAAAAGCATATTCATTTATTAATGATAAGAAATTAGAAATGAAATCTAACTTAATGCAAAAAATCTCTATTCTTGATGATAATGATTTAATAAAATTAAGTTCCATAATAAATGATATGACAGAAATAATTTTAAAGCTTCAATAAAATAATCTACTTTGTGGACTATGAGTTTTACTAATGTCATAAAGCTATTCACAGTTATTAAAAATATAATTTTCTATAGAATAAAAAAGAGATAGATTTTATATTCTTATATATTTTTTACTCAAAGTCACTAGAATATAATATCTATCTCTTTATATGTTATTTATAATAATTACTTATTGTATCCATAATTGTGAAATTTTTAATTGAAATATAAATCTTTATGATTAGTTTCTAATTTATTTATTAAAATGAATTTATTTTTAAATGAGAATATTATTCTATTGATGTAACTTCATATCCCTCTTCTTCTATAACATTAATTAAAACATCGTTATCAACTTCAGTTTCAACTATAGCATTTTTCCCCTCTAAACTAACATCTAATGTATTTACTCCTTTTATTCCTTCTAAAGCTTCTTTTACATGAGCTACACAATGATTACAGCTCATTCCTTCTATATTAATTATCTTTTTCATATTAACTTCTCCTTTTTACTATCTTGTTATGACTTTATCTAATATCTTCATAATTTCATTGATTTTTTCATCACCATTGCCACTTATGCATGCGTCTTTAACACAATGTGATAAATGATTTTCTAAAATTATTAAATTAGCCTTCTTCAATAGAGATTGTGCTGCAAAAATTTGATTAGAAATATCAATACAATATCTATCTTCCTCTATCATTTTTATAATTCCATCAATCTGTCCCCTAGCTGTTTTTAAAGATTGCATAGCCTTTTTTCTATTTTCTTTCATAGTACACCTCCCCACCCCAATGGGGTATATATAAATTATAGTATTTAGAAAAAGTTTGTCAACATATAGCCCTATAACTATTATTTCAAAATACTAAGAAAATTATACAAATTTGATGCTAGAATAAATAATTTTATAAATAGATTAAGGTTATTTAAAATATCTATATTTTTGTCGATTTTTATAATTTTTTTTAGTTTTATTATTTAATAAATTAAATTTAATGATATAATAGTAACGCATCAATGATGTGGGTGGGTGAGGGATATGAAAAGAGGTTTTACAGAAAGGATGGACAAAATATTCAAACTAAAAGAACATAAAACAAATCTTAAAACTGAGCTTATAGCTGGTTTAACTTCTTTTTTTGCTGCAGTATATATTATTGTAGTTAATGCAAGTATTTTAAGTGATGGAGGTATAGCACAAGAACCACTGATAATAGCAACAGTATTAGCTTCTTTTATAGGTTGCTTATTAATTGCAATAATAAGTAATACCCCACTAGTATTAATGCCTGGAATGGGGATTAATGCTTTATTTACTTATACAATTGTATTAGGTATGGGATTAACTTTCAATCAAGCTTTAGGTAGTGTTGTTATGGCTGGTGTACTATTTTTATTAATTGCCATTACACCCTTATCTAAAATCTTAGATAAGTCAATTCCAAATTCCTTAAAAGAATCAATCACTATTGGAATAGGTTTTTTTATAACCTTCCTAGGTCTTCAAAAAAGTGGACTTATTGTATCAGATCCTTCTACAATAGTAAAAATAGGAGATTTATCTGATCCAAGAATCTTATTTTTTATTTTTATATTTATTTTAACAGTAGTATTATTTGCTAAGAATGTTCCAGGAAACTTTTTAATTAGTATAATGGCTGGAACTATAATAGCAATAATATTCAAATTTGTTGATATATCAAATTTATCCTTTTCATTGCCGAAGTTTGAAGAATATAAAAATATTTTTTTTAATATTGACTTAAGTGAAATATTAAATATTAAATTTTGGATATCAACATTTTCTTTAACTTTAGTCTTAGTATTTGAGAATATAGGATTGTTACATGGACAAATTAATGGGCTCTTAAAGTCTCCTCAAAAACAAAATAAAGCATTAAATGCAATAGCCTTATCAACAATAGGTTGTGGACTGCTTGGAACGAGCCCATCTGTATCTACAGTTGAAGGGACTGCTGGTATAGCAGCTGGAGGAAAAACAGGACTTACTTCATTGATATCTGGACTATTATTATTAATATCATTATTATTTATTCCTTTTATTAATATAATTCCTAATGAAGTTATTGCGCCGATATTAATAATAATAGGAAGCTTAATGATAAAAGGAATAATTCACATTGATTTTAATGATATTTCTGAAGCAATTCCTAGCTTTTTAATAATAGTTTTAATCCCATTGACCTTTAGTATAATTGATGGAATCGCCTTTGGATTTATTTCATATACAATTATGAAAATTGCTACAAAAAAATATAAAGATATTTCTATAGTAATGTACTTAATTTCATTTACATTTATTATTTATCTTTTACTTAATGCTATATAATGGTAACTTAAAAAAACACCCATACTAATTTAAAATTTAAAGTGATAAAATAAACTCCAAGTAGTAGCACACTGCTTTCTACTTGGAGTTAAAATTTAGTATAATTATTTACGGTTTTTTGACAATTTAGCTTTAAACTTATTGCTTAGAGCTCATTACTTCAACTTCTGCTAATGCTGCCCACGCTCCTGGGAATGATCCCCCTTCAGCTTTTCCTGTTATTGTTACATGTATCTTTGACGCGTTAGAGATAACTGGAATTTTATAAGATCTTTCATTATCTCCAGTATTATTTCTTTTATCTAGTACAATTGTTTTATTTCCATCTTTATCTTCAACTTCAACCATGAATTGGAATCTGAAGCCAGCTTTTTCAAAATGTAAATTTATATGATCTACATACTTTTCACCATCTAAATCTATGCTTACATTAGCTGGCATTGCTCCTTTATCACTTATCCATAAAGAATCTAAATTACCATCTACAACATTAGATGCTGGTTTTCCACTTTGACTTACTGAGCCAGTAATATTTTTACTTAAAGCAATATTGGTAAATTCTTGTGCACTTTTACCCATTACTTCAACTTCAGCTAATGCTGCCCATGCTCCTGGGAATGATCCACCTGAAGCCTTTCCTGTTATTGTTACATGTACCTTTGATGCATTATAACCAACTGGAATTTTATAAGATCTCTCATTATCTCCAGTATTATTTCTTTTATCTAGTACAATTGTTTTATTTCCATCTTTATCTTCAACCTCAACCATGAATTGGAATCTGAAGCCAGCTTTTTCAAAATGTAAATTTATATGATCTACATACTTTTCACCATCTAAATCTATACTTACATTAGCTGGTACAGCTCCATTATCACTTATCCATAAAGAATTTACATCTCCATCTACAACATTAGATGCTGGTTTTCCACTTTGACTTGCTGAGCCAGTAATATTCTTATTTAAAGCAATATTAGTAAGTTCTTCAACTTCATCAGTAATTACATCATCAATAATTACATCATCATTAATAAGTTCTTGATTCGTATCATTAATTACTTCATTTAATCCAAAGAATATCATTAGTGGAAAATCTTCTGTTCTTCCCATTCCATGTGGGTTTACACTTTCTATATAGTGCTTTTCTTCTATGTTGTTTAATGACCAAATTGTTTCATCAAAGCTTAATGTATTTATATAAAAGTTTTTATCTTTTAATTGTTCTTTTTCTACTGCTATAATATTATTTCCATTAGCACGTGAAGTTCCATTTGATGAACTATTTTCATAGCAATTTTGAATCTTACTTATATCTCCTATTGTTGCAACAAATTTACTTATTCCTGTTCCATTTGCTGATTCTGTTCCAAGTGAAGCAGAGTTTTTGATTACAGTTGTTGCATCCATTTTTCCAATAAATAATCCATTTGTTGCTGCATTTGCTTTTGTTTTATTTGAAGCATAAACATTTGATATTACTTCTTCAATTGTTACATCTCCATGTGAAATACCAATAATACCACCATTATCTTTTCCTATAGTAAATATTTCACCATGTACATAGCAGTTCTTAATTAAACCTCCTGTTTTTTCACTAATAAATAATGATGTTTTATTTCCTCCACTATCTTTACCAGTATTTAAGTATGCTTGACTAACATTAATTTTTTCAAATGTAGAATTTTGATCTACTGAAGTCACTACAGCAACATTGTCATGTCCAAACATAGTAATTTTATTAAATTTCATATTAGAATAAGTTGCATTCAATGATCTCTTAGCAAAAACTGCTATATTACTTTGTGTTCTATTACTTTGTCCTGCTGAAACATATTGTGCCCATTCACCTGTGAAAAATACTGCTCCATAGTTAAAATCCTCTACATTTAAGTTAACTACTTCACCATTAAATTGTTCAAATATTGTTGCATTCTTCAGATTTCTAATTGTATGTCCGTTACCTTTGATTGTACCTTCAAATGCTCTTGGTATCAAAACACTTCCTATAGTATATTCTTTACTAGAGAAATCAAGGTCAGTCATGATTGTGAATTCTCCATTCGGATATGCAGTTAATTCTGTAATAAATTCTTCTACAGAGTTAATTTCAGCTTTATGAACCTCAATGGCTTTTGTTTCATTTGGATCTAAGTTCTTAAGTTTAGGTGTACATACATTTGTTGCACTTGATAAGTCCCAAATACTTTCATTCCAACCTAAAGTTTCTGTATAGAATTCTTTACTTGAGATTTGTTCTTTTGTAACTACACCTATCTTTCCATCAAAGTTTATTCCTTCTCTTGACAATGTTGATTTTCCTCTATTATCTCTATATTCATAATTATCAGAATAATTAGCAAACTGTTCGTTTTCTGTTCTACCATCAAATTTGTACTGCTTATTTTGATTTCCTAATGCAACATTATTTTCAATGGTAGAGTTTTCAGTTGCTTGTCCTATAAATCCAGCTATTCCGTGGATTCCATTTACTGAAGTAGCACTATAGCTATATTTTATAGAAGATCCTATTACATTACCAACTAGGCCACCAACATTTTCGTTTCCTTGTACTAATCCTAATGAATAACAATTTTCGATTATAGTAGAGCTTGTGATTTCTCCTACTAAGCCTCCAACATCATTACCACCTGCTAGTATGGATGCGTTACTACTACTTGCTTTTAAAGTTGAGTTTTCAGCATATCCTACTATTCCACCTACTTTGTTATTTGCATTTGTAATTGTAGCTTCTGTAATGTGTACATTTTCTATTTCTGAATTTATTGCTAATTTTGCAAGTGCTCCCACATTATCTTGTCCAGATGTAATTTTACTTCCTTTTATGATTACTCCAGTAATCCTTGCTTTATTTAATTTATTAAATATTGGTACTTTATTTCCTATTAATTTATGATTATTACCTTCAAGAATTCCCCTAAATTCTACATCAATAATCTTATTTTTAGAGGCAAAGTCAATATCATTATCTAAAACAAATCTTGCATATGGATCTTCTGTAATTTTAGTTACAAATTCGTCTGCTGTTTTAATATGGTATGTTTTCACTGATAATGAATTATCATTTAAATCAGAATTTCTTAATTTTGGTATTCCTCCAATTGATACCTTACTGAAGTCCCATATTTCAGCATTCCACTTTAAAGTTTCTGTATAGAAATTTTCTGTTTTAACTTGTGCTTCAGAGGCTATATCTATTTTTCCATCAAAGTTAACAGCCGTTGTTCTCTCTCTTGTAGAAGTTCCTACATTTCCTTCATTTTCATAGTTTCCGCTGAAATTTACAAATTTATCATTTCCTGTTCTTCCATCAAATTTATATCCCTTGAATTGATTTACTAATGTAATGTTATTCTTTAATGTAGAGTTGTTAATTGTTTGTCCTACGAAGCTTGCAATTCCACTAGTTCCCTCTGCTTTTGCATTACTAAAGCAATTGATAATAGAAGATTGATTTACATATCCAATAAATCCACCTACATCATTACTTCCTTTTGCATTTCCTATAGAATAACAATCTTTGATTACTGATTTATTTACAATTTCCCCAACAAATGCACCTACAGCATTACCTGTGGCTGATATTTCTCCATTTGCAGAACATTCTAGCATTTGTGATCTATCAACATATCCTGCTATGGCTCCAACTCTATTTGTTCCTGATACTATTACACCAGTAACATGAGTATCTTGTGCTAAAACACTTGTCATATTTCCAACAAGTGCTCCTGTTTCTTTATTTGCACTTACATTTACATTTTTAGCTATTATACCATTAAGAGTACTGTATTCTACTACTTTTGCTAATGAACCTGTCTTTTCATTTGATGCATCAGTTATTTGTATTTGACTATCTTCAATAGTTAAATTAGAAATATTAGCAAATTTTATATTATTAAATATTGGCACTTTGTTACCTATTAATTTATGACCATTTCCATCTAATTTACCCATGAAATATCCATCAATAATGGTACCACCATCAGACTGGATGTTAGAAAGATCTATATCCTTATCTAATACATAATTTCCTATATAATATTTCTTATTTCCGCTTGCATCTCCTATTTGATTCTCCATTATCTTTGCTTTGAATTCTTCTGCTGTTGATATATGAATAGCATCATTTTTATCAGTTAAAACATCTTTTGTAAAATCATTAGTTACACGTTTTAAATAATGGTAATTGATTCTTCTTACATTTGTGCTAGAAGTAACATTTCTATCGTTATTCCTTGCATCTGTTTTTAATGCTTCTACGTAATTTTGCACTAAGCTTTCTGCATCGATGTATGGAATTGTATTAAAATTATTTTCCATTAATTCATATCTTTTTTGTTTGAATTTTTCCCAAGTCATTGTAGAATCTTTTGTTATTTTCTTAATAGCATCTAAGTCTGTTCTACTCTTTCCAGTAAACCATGTAAGATATCCATTTTCATATCCACCCATACCTAGCATTTGCCATGCTGTATATGTGAAGCCATAAGAGTGTGTCCTTCCATTATCATTATAAGGTTGATACCACCTTCTTATATACATACCTTCTGATCCATAACTTCCTCCACCATCCTGTGTCCATGAACTTGTTACACCAGGGCGAATTGCTATTCTATTATCCCATAAATCTCCAACAGTTTGTAAGTTCATTGCTTTAAAATCTGCTTCAGTTATTTTTTTCCAACTTACTGTTGAATGGTTATTAGCATTTGGATATTGCACTTGTACTGCTACTTTTGCTTGTTCTTCTGGTGTTAACTTCAAGAAAGCTATTGCTTCCACATAGTCTAAGAAATCAATGGCTTCATACATGCCTTTATAGTAGCTGTCAATTTTTTCAACAGAATTAATTCTATTTTGTGTTAAGTTTGTTGTTACTAGTCTGTCTGGTGTAAAGTCGTAACTCAAATTCCAGTTTACTTCTCCATCGCCAAAAGACTGTGTTGTATGTCCATCTGTATAATCTTCTGTACCTAAATTAGAATTATTATTTCCCCCAATAGGTCTAAATCCATTTCCTTTAAAAAATAGTTTATATGATTGGTTATGTCCAATTTCGTGTGTCCAAAAATTAGCATAATTATAAAGTGCAGGACTCGCATAACTGATTACACCATCAGTTGCATATGCTGAAGCACCACTTGCTCTGAACCACTCATCTAGTAAATCATTAAAATTTTTATGGAATGGATCTGTACAATTTCCATTTGATTGTGATCCATATTTATTTACATTAATTGAGTCAATTTGTATATCAGCATATTTATTTAGGTAAGAAACACCTGTAATACCTGATACATTATTATAGAAATTAGCTATTTGATCACCAAATTTCTTCATACTCACAAGTAGTCTGTCTTGCTGAGTTTTATCAGTTGGATCTTGAATATACACCATTTGTGAACCAACTAAGAATGTACCTGGAGCTGACACAATGAAACCTGTGTTTTTTGGTAATGTTAAAATATTCATTATATATTTAGGTTGTTTCTTTATTTGTGTCCACGCGCGATAATCTACTGTGTTCTTATAGTCTTTTGCTGCTGACTCTGTTAAAAGATTTCTAGAACCAAAGTAATCTGTAAACCATTCATTTGGGTCTTCATAATTTGTTAATGCATGAACAGCTCTTTCTATCATATCACCTTGTGAATTCATTCCAATAAGAGGGCCTAAGTTATCTCTATATTCTAAATAAATAACATGAGCAGATTTATGTCTAGAATTCCAGAAATCATCTATAACATTATTGAATGTTATATTTGGTCGATATATATTACCTTTAAATAATAGAACATCACTTACAGTTGTACCACCCATTTCTATACCATAAAAACGAGAATAGTAATTATATGCAAATAAAACCTTCTTAAATTGTTGATTATTAATTACCTTTTGATTGATTGCATAGTTTAATATGTTATCTTCTCTAGTGACACTATATCCGTCCACATTTGACAATAAATTCATTACAAATTCTCTAGCATTTTCTTCTGTTCTTACAACATCATTAAAGTATGATTTTAAAACAGCATAACCTCGTTTATCGTATGCTTGAAGGTCTACAAAACTTTTTAAATCTTTGTCGTATTCTAAACTTTTTATATAATTAACTAAATCATTTACAATTTTAGCATCTTGCTTGATAATATATCGATTATAATTATATTCAATACCTAAGTCATCTATCTTGTACATCGCCACCCTACCATACATCTTTGTAGGCTGCGCTGTATTTTTGTATTTATAAGTTACATTATAGTCTTCTGTCGTACCATCTTCAAATACAATTCTAATTGATTTGATATCATCATAATTTTCTTCTGTAAGATACATCATAACTTCATTATTTACATCAAATGCCAAAACTGTATTGATAATTTTTTGATTTAAAATATGATCTTCACTGATTTTTTTGCCATCAATTATTAGATATTTAGAATCATAAAATGGCATTAATTTGTATAAGTTGCTATATGCAATTTGCTTATTTGGATTATAATCTGCATTTTGTTTTAGTATTTCATAATTTGGAATATAAATGTTTTTACTTCTTAACTCACCTTCTAGTGTATTTCTTGGATCGTTATTTTTTAGCGTTGGTAAATTGTCATAGCTAAAATCATTGAAATTCCATTTAGTTTCACTAAATCCTAATTGATTTAAATTTTCTGATGAAAGATCATTCTTAGATATTGTATTTATATTGCTTTCTGTATTTTGATTAAGTGTAGATTCACTGATTGCAATATTTATGCCATCAAGTGTAACATTTCCTGATCCATAAATTCGCTTTCCTCCAGTTCCTGTACTTAAACTAATGTTTTGTGTTAAAGTAACATCGCTTCTTCCAAGTCCTAAAATACCGCCAGCTCCACCTGAACTAGAGTTTATATTTACTTTAGCAATATTATGTTTTATTGTGCTGCTTGTTCCTGATGGTTGTCTTTCATTGATTGCTCCTACAATTCCTCCAACTCCATTCTTTCCTGTTATGGAGCCTTCTACATAGCAATCTTCTATTACAGTTTCTTGAATTACTCCTGCTATTCCACCAGCTTGAGCATCTTCGGAATCTTGAGGGGCACTACCTTTTATTTTAAGATTGGTTACACTACTCTCTTTAATTGTAACCTCATTGTCCCCACCATATGCTTGTCCGATAATCCCACCATATTTGATACCAATCCATCGAGTAATAATTGTTAAATCTTTTACATGAACATTGAGAATATTCGTACCATCATATGCAGTATTTGCAAGAGCAGCTCCTTTAATGGTAGATTTTTCTCCTGCTTTCATAGCTCCTTCATTTGCTAAATGAATATTTTCAAGATTTAAATTCTTAATGGTTGCATTGTCAAGAATATCAAACAGTGGTCCATTTAAATTATAAATGGTATGTCCATTTCCATCTATTGTCCCTTGAAACTCAAAGTTTTCTCCTGCCAATGATGTTCTATCACCTACATACGCAGAAGCATCATAATCTCTTGTTAAAACAAATGTTCCATATGGATTAGCTTTGATTCTAGACATTAAACTTGAGAAAGAATTGCTCCTTGCATAATTGCCGTCCACATCTCCATAAAGAACTTCAAGTTTATTTTGCTGTTGTCCATCATTTGTATATTGTGTTACATTTTCATATTCAATCTCTAAATAGCATTTGTTATTTTCTATTCTGCAACCTTTAACAGGAGCATAAAAGTCTGGCAAATCCTTCATTTGAACTCTTGCTAAGAATTGATTTGAGTAATATTTTATGTAAATATGTTCAATGTCACTTACTTCACTATATTTTACTTCTCCTGAAGTTGGATCGGTTTGTTTTCTATATAAAGTTACGTCTAGTATATCTTTCATTTCTATCATACGATCAACATTAGAATCTGTATTTTCATTTCCTAGAATAGACCTTATTTCTGATGTTGCGTTTGCAGTGATACACGACACGCTTAGAATAACAAAACCAAGAATGCAAATAAGAACTCGTTTAATTTTTCTCATAATTTTCTCCTTTCGTTCATTTCACAATCTCTAAATCAACACATCTTGCTTTTCCTTATAAACATATGTTTCATGTTTATCAAAAAAGGCCATTCATACAGTTTTATGTATGTGTTGTTTCAATATGGCTAGTGCTAAAGCATCTAACCTTAATTTTTTTGTCTTTACTCATATGACATTGTGATATATAGTATTATTCACCCCTTTCACATATCACAAAAGTAATTACACATAAAATATTTTGAATTTTCGATTATGTGACAGATTATATTTAATTTTCTAATTAGTGATTTAATTATAACGCCATATTAAATATAAATATATCTAGAGAAAAAAATTGATTCTTATTTACAAAAATTTTCTGAATATACCATGCATTATTAGTTCATAAAATAGATAGAAACTTCTTAAGGAGATTCTTCTTTAAATTTATATTGTGAAACAGGACTTTTTGTATAATTCAGAAAATTCTCTATAATTAAAGCTGTCATTCCCCATATTGTATAGTTATCATAATTATAAAATAAAGATCTATATAATCCTTCTTTAAATTTATAATTTTCTCCATCTTTTATTAAATAGTATGGAAAGTCCTTATTTCTATCAACATTTATCTTACTTATATCTTTTATTGGATTTACTTTCAATAAATTGTTAATTGATGCCAAGAATATATGATCAACCTCATCTTTATTAATTTTTATATTATTATAATTTTTGATATAACCTAAAAATGGATGGACAATTAATCCATAATGAGTAACTAGTACATCTAATGGGGTTACTATTTCAAAATCATCTTCTTCTAGACCTAATTCCTCACAAACTTCCCTCTTCACAGCTTCTTTAGGACTCTCAATACTCTCAATTTTTCCACCTGGCAAAGATATATCACCAGGCTGACTCCTCATATTTAATGCTCTTACTTGAAATAATATTTTAGTTTCTTCTTCTATATCTACAAGTAATATTGCAACAGCAGCTCTTTTCATATTACTCCATCCATTAATGTATGGACTATAATTATTAAATTTTTCAATTATTTTATCTAACATATCTCTCTTCCTTATATTATAATAAAGCCTCCTTAGTTAATTAATTCTAGGGAGGCATAAATAAATTCTATTCTTCTACAATTTTATTAATAATCTCTACTCTCTCATCCCCTAAATAAGGATATAGTTTTAAAGATATTTTACCATCTCTATAAACTCTTTCACCATTAGCAGAAACTATTTTATTTACTTTTTCTTTTAGTTCATCATAACTTATTAAAAACTCTAAATAATTGTCTACTAAATCCTTTAAACAAGTTGCTAATTCCTTTGGATTTCTATATACAGTTCTCATATTCATCTCCTTGTGTATTAATTAAAATTATAAAAATATTATAATGTTAAATTATGATTTTTTCTAGTATATTTTAAGCTACTTTATTTAAAAATCTATATAAAGATAAAATTCATATTTATAGTAATATTTAATTAATTTTCTTTAATATAATTCCATTTTCTTTAAGCCACTTTTCAGCTTCATTATAATTTATTATATACTTATCTACTAAATTCCAAAAATCCTTTGAATGATTCATGTATTTTATGTGACAAAGTTCATGAATTATTATATAATCCATAACATAATAAGGCATTAATATAAGCCTCCAGTTTAAACGAATTTCCTTATTGCTATTACAACTTCCCCATCTAGTCTTCTTATTTTTAATTATGATTTTTGATGGGAATAAACAACATTTCTTTGATAATTCCTTTACCCTCTCTTTTATAATTATATTTGCTTGTACTTTATACCAATTTGATAATAATCTATCTACATATAAAGTCTCTAAATTTTTAGATTTGATTAATATTACATCTCCATTAAGATATATATAATCACTTTCTGACAATTCTATTTTGGACTTAAATTTCCTACCTAAAAAAAATATTGTATCGTTAGTATTTATATTACTATTTTCTATTTTATTAATGTTCGTTATTATCCATTTTTCTTTACTAAGTAATATCTTTTCTATATATTCTACAGTTATCCCAATAGGTGCATATACTATTAATTCTCCATTAGAATCTAATTTCATAGATAAGTTTTTCTTATTCTTAAATGTCAATTTATAATTAATGACTTTATCATGTATTTTAATATTCCTATACATTTAATTATATCCTTTTTTCATCTTTTTTGGATTAGGTAAGAATATGAAGAAAATAATAACAGAAAGTACTAACAATATAAAACCTAAAAGGTACATTCCAAAATATCCAAAAATACTCTCAACAAAAGTATATATAGATGGATATATAAAGTTTGATCCTCCAGTGCTTAAAACTGATAATACAGCAAATGAAGTAGCTATTAACTCATCATTTAGAATATCTCTTAAATATTTAAATAAGAAACTTAAATATAGTCCATACATAATGCCATGTAATTGATCTCCTAAAACTATTAAAATAACATTTCCAGTTGAAAACATAAGTATCTTAAGTGCTGCAATAGTTAATGCAATAGTTAAGCATTTTTTGCTGTTTGAATTACTTAGATACTTTGAAATTATCATAAAAGAAAAGAATTCTATAACTACTCTAAAGCTTATAGAACCACTATATATTTCATTTGCACTATTTACATCTCCAACTATTTTCACTAAATAAGAAGAATATGCAAAATCTAGTCCCATATAACTTCCCATTCCTAAAAATACAACAATAATAAGTAAAATTATATTTTTATTTTTAAATAAATCAACAAATTTCACTTTATTAGGGTTTTCTTTAACAATAATATTCCCTTTAAACTTTAATAATATAATGCTAATCATTGTTACTATCATAATTAAAGCAAGTAAGTGAAGAATTCTATATCCAAATTTATTAATTATAATTCCTGAAATAAATACTATTATTGCGTATCCGATAGAGCCCCATTTTCTTACATCAGAAAATTCATACCTACTATTTATACATAATTCTTCAATATAAACTTCAAAAATTCCTGCTAAAGAACCTAATACTGCTCCATAAATAGGTGCATATACTATAGTTAAATCTTTATTTAAAAACATAAGTCCAATTATAGCTATAAATACAAGGACTAAATATCCTAGAATAAATCTATTTTTATTCTTTGATTTTGAAAACTTATTAGATAATATAGGCTGACATATTAAAGTAAATAGAGCTCCAATTGAAACTATTCTACCAACCTCACTAAGATTAAGACCTATCTCCTGATTTAAATAAGGAAAATAAAATGTTGTTAAGATACTAAAAATACCAAATGTCAAAAAAGTTGTCATGCCATAATATTTTTTCATTAGTATTACCCTCCTGCAAATTATTAATTATATAATATTATAACTTTTTAAAATATAAAAGGCTATCTTTTAAGGATAGCCTAAAATTTACAATCTTTTTACTTGTTACTCCACAACCCATGTAGATTACAGTATTCTCTAACTCTATCTACATCTCCATTAACCTTAAATCTAGCTTCAGGTTTTTCATCTGGATTTAGATGTTTTCTAAGAACTTGCCCATCTTTAGTAATAACTTCTACCCATTGAATAAAGTGTTCAGCTAACATTGGATGTTCTACTTCACCAACTTTAACTAAAAGTTCTCCATCCTTTTCTTCAGCAACTGGAATATGTTTTTCAACTGCAGCATCAACTGTATTTTCAGTTAATAATGTCATAGGTTTACCACAACATGTTAATGTTCCACCTCCAACATTTAATACTTCTACCATATTACCGCATATATCGCATTTATAAACTTGTAACTTTTCTAACATATAATTCACTCCTTCTTAATAATAATTATTATATATTTATTATACTCCTTTTATTTCATCTTTACAAATTATTATTATATCTTAACAATCCATTCTTATAAATTTCTTATTTAACTACAAATCTTACTTACATAAAGTATATATTTCATAAATCCACCAGTTTAACCTGTATCATATAGATTATTATAAAAAACTATTTATTATTTAATTATATAATTGTTTATTTGATTTTATTATAAATATATTTATACTTATAATTATAATTAATAATATTTTTAAGGAGATAAAAATGAGTATTATAAAATATAATGATACAATTGGATTAATATCTTGTTCAAATGGATTAAATAATAATATTAAAGATAAAATTAATACTTTAGTCAATCTACTAAATTCATTAAATATCAATGTTGTTATTTCTGAAGCTTTATTTAGCAATATAGATGGTACAACCTTACCTGCAAAATTTAGAGCTAAGGAACTTATGAAATTTTATAATGACAATAATATTAAAGCAATTTTTGATTTATCAGGTGGAGATTTATGTAATGAAATCTTAGATTATTTAAATTATAGTGATATATGCAAAACTAAAAAACCATTTATAGGATATAGTGACTTAACTGTATTAATCAACGCTTTATATAAAAAAACAAATATTCCAAATTATAATTATCAATTAAGAAATTTGGTAAGAGAAAATTCTATTTTACAAAAAGATTATTTTATTGAACATTTCTTAAAAGAAGAGGAAGTAATTAATTCTTTTAATTATAATTTTATAAAGGGAAATTATATGAAAGGTATAATAATAGGTGGGAATATTCGTTGTTTTCTAAAATTAGCAGGAACTGACTATATGCCATCATTTGATAATAAAATATTATTTTTAGAAGCTCTAAGTGGTGATATAAATAAAATATCAACTTTTATAGCTCAATATAAACAACTTGGTGCTTTTTCAAAAATTAGTGGACTTATTCTAGGAACCTTCACTGAAATGGAAAAAACATATAGCAATATTGAAGTTAAAAATTATTTCTTAGAAAAATTAAATGAATATAGCTTCCCAATTGTTAAAACTTCTGAATTAGGTCATGGTTCTGATTCAAAGGCTATTCCTATTGGTAAAAAGGTAATATTAAAATAGTTATACTTTTCCATTCTTGAAATAATAATTTATTAAAGTTATAATTTAAATTGTAACTTAATATTAAATGGTTATTATAATTAATTATATAGAGGTGAACTTATGTTAAAAGAAGAATTAAAAAAGAATGAAATATCAGCTATGAAAGCTAGGGAAAAACAAACTGTAAATGTATTAAGATTAGTTAATTCCGAAATTAAGGCATACGAAGTTAATGAAAGAAAAGATATTACTGATGAAGTTGTTATTAAGATAATTGAAAAACAAATTAAGCAATTAAAAGAAGCACTTCAATATGCAATACAACTTAATGATGAAGAAAAAATACAAGAAGGTAATTTTGCTATTAATTTACTTACTCCTTATCTACCAGCTCAATTAAGTGAAGAAGAAGTTAAAGATATGCTTAAAGAAATAATTACTAATGGCAATTATGGAGCATCTGATATGGGTAAGATAATGAAAGAAATAATGCCAAAAGTAAATGGAAAATTTGATAGATCTAAAATAAATCCTATGGTAAAAGAATTACTTAAATAAAAAAAATCCTCCTTAATTTGGAGGATTTTTTATTTAAACTATTTTTTACTTATTTCTATCTTATCTAACTTTTTATTGTAAATAAACATATATAAAGAAGCTATAAAAATTATTCCATATCCTATAAAGCTTAAAGCATCAGGCAATACTCCAAAAATCATAAAACTAATTATGGCAGAAAATATTATATTTGAATAATCAAATATTGATATTTCTTTAGCTGGAGCATACTTATAAGCTATGGTAATTCCAAATTGACCTATACTAGCAAATACACCAGCCAATAGTAAATAAAGTAATTGCAACATAGACATAGGTTTATATACAAATATCATAAAAGGAAAAATTACAATTAATGAAAATAAAGAAAAATAGAATACAACCGTATAATGTTTTTCTTTATTTCCTAAAGTTCTAAGGCACGTATATGCACCTGCTGCAAAAATAGCTCCTAAAATACCAATTATAAATGGGAAAACATCCATATTAAAAGTTGGCTTAATAATAAATATTACACCTATAAATGCAATAACAATTGATATAATTTGTTTAAAATTAATTTTTTCTCTAAGGAATAAGGCAGAAAAAATAATTACAAAAAATGGACTTAGTTTATTTAACATATTAGCATCTGAAAGTATTAATTTATCTATAGAGTAGTAGTTTAACACTATTCCAATAGTTCCTAATGTTGATCTTAATATTAATAACTTTTGACTATCCTTTTTACCAAAAAAACTCTCTTTATTTTTAATAATAAAAGCTAAAGCAATTATACATGAAACTAAATTTCTAAAAAATGTTTTTTGAAAAGATGGTAAATCTCCAGCTAATTTAACAAAAGCTGACATACCTGCAAATCCAAATGCAGAAAAAGTTATAAATATAATGCCCTTAACCCTATCACTTAAATTATTCATTTTATCACTCCTCACTTGTATATAATACATAGAAAACAAATAAATATCAAAAAAACCTTAGAAGCATCTCTAAGGTTTTTTTCATTATTCTTCAACTTTCTTTATAAAATCCTCTTCTGTTTCTGTTTCAATGTATTTTCCATTTGCATATCCTATTACTAAACCGTCTCTTCCACCACATTCTCCTATGCAACCAACTTCAACATTTTTACTTCCAAATTTTAATTCTAATTTATCTGTGTCTATTCCTGAACAAACTGGACATACTGTTATCATAATTTATTCTCCTTTTATATTGCTATTTTATAAGGTAATTATATTAATAGTATTAATTTTTCTCAAATCCCAATTTTATTAAATAATTCTTATTTTCTTTCATATCCTTTTATTATCTTATTTTTAGTATAAGTTTCTTAATATTTCATTTTATAAAATTAAATTTTTATCAATAGTATTTAACAAAACCTTATTTAAATTTTTAACAACAACAATATCTCCTATTTTATTGCTATATATGTCTAACTTAAAATCACATACATTTTTTCTTCGTTGAAAAGGATTTTCTTTAACTTCTATAGATTGTAAGTGCTCTTGTTTAATTAAAGTTGTAATTTTTATATTACTTCCACTACTTGCTACCAATAACTCCTTATTAACACCTAAAGATGTATTCCTATACTCTAGGTAGCCAAGAAATATATTGTATAAAATTAAGAATGATATTAAAGAAATTTTTATTAATAATAATTTATTTGGAATAAAGAAACATAAAGGAATTATAATAAATACAATTAAAATATTTGTAAAAATAAAAAAAAAAATTAGATAAAGACAAATTCAAAGAATCTATCTTTATCTAATTTTTATTTTTATTTATTATTAACTAATTTCACTGTTTCTCTAGCAATCATAAGTTCTTCATTAGTAGGTATTACAAACACCTTAATCTTTGAATCATCAGTTGATATTTCTTGAATTTTTCCTCTTACTGAATTTTTATTTTCATCTATATTAAATCCAAGGAATTCAAGTCCACTTAAGCATTCTTTTCTTGTAATTGAAGAATTTTCTCCAATACCTGCAGTAAAAACTATAGCATCTACTCCACCCATTATACCAGCGTAAGCTGCTATTTGTGCTTTTACTTTGTAATTAAATATATCTAAAGCAAGTTTAGCTCTTTCATTACCCTTTTCTGATTCTTCTAAAACATCTCTGAAATCTGATGAAACTCCTGATATTCCCAGAACCCCAGATTTTTTATTTAATAGTTCATCTACTTCATTCATAGTATAACCTTTTTCTTCTACTAGGAAGCTAATTACTGAAGGGTCTATACTTCCAGCTCTAGTACCCATCATAACTCCAGCAAGTGGAGTAAAGCCCATTGAAGTATCTATTGACTTACCTCCCTTTATAGCTGCAAGTGAGCATCCATTTCCTAAATGACAAGTTATAATCTTTAAGTCTTTGATATCTTTTTTCATAACTTCAGCAACTTTTTGAGAAACATACATATGTGATGTTCCATGGAAACCATATTTTCTTATTCCATACTTTTCATATAATTCATATGGTAAGGCACATATATACGCTTCCTTTGGCATAGTTTGATGAAATGCAGTATCAAATACAGCTACCATTGGTGTATTTGGCATAAGTTCTCTACATGCATCAATCCCTATAATATTAGGTGGGTTATGTAATGGAGCTAATGATATACAATCTCTTATAGATTCTAAAACATTTTCATCAATTATTACTGACTGAGAATACTTTTCTCCTCCATGAACAACCCTATGACCAACCGCACCAATTTCTTCCATTGATTTAATTACACCATTTTTCTCATCTATAAGTGCATTTAAAACATGTTTTATTGCAACTTTATGATCAACCATATCTTCCTGAATAATATATTTTTCTTTTCCTTCTACCTTTTGAGTCAAGATTGATCCATCTATTCCTATTCTTTCGACTAATCCTTGTACTAATGAAGTTTCTGTATCCATATCAATTAGTTGATATTTTAGAGATGAACTTCCACAATTAATAACTAAAATTTTCATTTAAACTCTCCTTTTTTATATATATTCTATTAATTATATAATACACTAAAAATTCATATATTCAAATTCATAGATTCTTCAATATTTAATGAAAATATTTAAAATTCGTAAATTTTTATAACTTCATTACAATTAGCGTAGTTTTACTATTTTTTTATATAACAATATTTAAATCTATTTGTTAATAATACTTTGATGAAATTTAATATTCTATATTTTAGTTTTTTAACATAGAAATTTTCAAAAAACTAAAATAAAGAGCTACCTAAGCAGCTCTTTATTTCATTAAACTAATATATATGGTAACCTTAATTTCAACTCATTTAAACTAGAATTATTTCTTTTTGAGTAGTCACTTAATTGATTTTCATCTATTTTGTAAACATCAAAGTATTTTGCATTCTTATTTGCAAAATATAACCCACATACTGATGATGGAGGATCTATCATATAATTTTCTGTAATACTAGCACCTGTATAATTTTCTCCATCTAAGATTCTAAATATCTTTTTTATTTCTTTTTGATCTTTTAGAGAAGGATAACCAATTGCTGGCCTAATACCAATATATTTTCCTTTAAGCACATCATCTAATTTTAAGTTTTCATTTTCAGAATATCCCCAATATTTTTTTCTAAGATCTAAATGAAGCTTTTCTGCAAATGCTTCTGCTAACCTATCACAAACAAAATTTAATAACATTGAATTATACTCATCACCATTATCTCTTAATTCATTTGCATATTCTTTAGCTTCTTTTCCACTAGTAACTAAGAATGCTCCCATGTAATCTTCTATTTTAGATTCTTTTGGTGCAATATAATCACTTAATGATAAATAAATATTATTTTCATTTTTTCTTTGTTGTCTAAACATATTAAATGTTTCAATAATATTATTCTTATCATCATATAACTCTATGTCATCAGCACATGAATTTGCTCTAAATATACCAAATACCCCTCTTGGTTTTACTATTTTATTAATTTCTAATTCATCTAATAATTTATTAGCATCATTTAATATTTTTTTAGCTTCACTACCATATTTTTCATCTTCTAGAATCTCAGGATATTTCATTTTCATGCCCCATGCAATAAAGAAAAAACTCCAATCAATAAATGGCCTAATATCATTTATTGAATAATCTTCAATATATTTAACTCCTAGAAAATTTGGTTTTTTAATTATTTCGCTATTCCAATCTAATTTTAATTTATTTTTCCTAGCTTCTTCAATAGATATATAGTCTTGCTTTGATTTATTATAATTTTCTCTTATTCTTTTATAGTCATTCTTGGTATTATCAATAAAGTCCTCTCTATTTTTTGAAACTAAAGTTTTGCAAATTTCTACTGTTTTTGAAGCATCAAATCCATAAATCACAGGTCCACTATAACTTGGATCTATTTTTAGAGCCGTATGAATCTTTGATGTTGTAGCACCACCTATAATAAGCGGTATTTTAAGTCCTCTTTTCTCCATTTCTTTTGCAACTGTTATCATTTCATTTAATGAAGGAGTAATTAATCCACTTAACCCTATTATATCTACATTTTCTTCAATTGCTCTATTAAGTATTTCTTCACATGGAACCATTACGCCAAGGTCTATTACTTCAAAGTTGTTACATGATAGTACTACGCTTACTATATTTTTACCAATATCATGTACATCGCCTTTTACAGTAGCTATTAATATTTTACCATCCTTTTTATAACTTCCTAAGACATCTTTATCTATATAAGGTGTCAAAAATGCAGTTGCTTTTTTCATTACTCTTGCTGATTTTACAACCTGTGGTAAAAACATTTTTCCATCACCAAATAATTCTCCTACTCTCTTCATTCCTTCCATCAAAGGACCTTCTATTATGTTTAAAGCCTTATCATATATATTTAACGCTTCAGATAAATCTTCCTCTATATAATCTGTAATCCCTTTAACTAAAGAATATTCTAATCTTTCTCTACAAGAAAAATTTCTCCAATTTTCATTATTTGATTTTTCTTTTATATTATCTGATTTATAATTATTGGCTGCATCTAGTAATCGTTCACTAGCATCATTTCTTTTATTAAAAATCACATCTTCTACAAGTGTTAATAAATCACTTGGTATTTCATCATATATTTGAATCATTCCAGGATTTACGATTCCCATATCCATTCCATTTTTTATTGCATGATATAGAAAAACTGAATGCATTGCTTCTCTAACCCTATTATTTCCTCTAAATGCAAAAGATAAATTACTAACTCCTCCTGATACTTTAGCTTTAGGAAGATTTTCCTTTATCCATTTAGTTGCATTTATAAAGTCCACTGCATAGTTATTATGCTCTTCAATACCTGTTGCTATTGCTAGTATATTTGGATCAAATATAATATCTTCTGGAGGAAAATTTACTTTATTAACTAATATATCATAAGCCCTTTTACAAACATTAATTTTTCTTTCGTAATTATCAGCTTGACCAATTTCATCGAAAGCCATAACAACAACTGCTGCACCAAAATCCTTAATGATATTTGCTATTTTTATAAATTCTTCTTCTCCATTTTTTAAAGAAATAGAATTTACAATGTGTTTTCCTTGAATTGACTTCAATCCTTTTTCTATTACTTCCCACCTTGATGAATCTATCATTATAGGTTTTGCTGATATATCTGGATCTGAAGCTATTAATTTCAAGAAATTTTCCATTTCAAATTCACTATCTAGAAGTCCATCATCAAAATTAACATCTATAATTTGGGCTCCATTTTCCACTTGATTTTTAGCTATTTTTAAAGCTTCTTCATAATTTTTTTCTTTGATAAGCCTAGCAAATTTTGCAGAACCTGAAATATTTGTTCTTTCTCCTATATTTATAAAATTCATTTCTTTATTTGACTTAGTTACTTCTAACCCACAGTATACACTTTCTTTAATTACTTTTTTAATTTCCCTTGGTTTATATTTTTTAGCTACTTTAGATATTTCTTTAATATGCTCAAAAGTTGTTCCACAACAACCTCCAACCATATTTAAATATCCTTCCTTTAGCATTTCTTCTATATAAGTTGCTGTTACTTTAGGCGATTCATCGTAAAAGCCAAGTTCGTTAGGTAATCCTGCATTAGGATAAACTGAAATAAATAAATCTTGTGTTTCAGCAAGTTCTTTTATAAAACTCATTAATTCTTTAGCACCAAAAGAACAATTTAATCCAATAGATATGATATAATCATTTCTCATAGAATTTGCAAAAGCTAATATATCTTGACCAGATAATATTCTTCCAGATTTATCAGCAATAGTTCCTGAAATCATAATAGGTAAGCTATTCCCTTTCTCTTTATAAACTTCATTTGCAGCAATAATTGCTGCTCGTGCATTTAATGAATCAAAAATAGTTTCGATTAGTACAATATCTATTCCCCCATCTATCAATGCATTAACTTGTTCTTTATATGCTTCTTTTAATTCATCAAAATTTACACTTCTTAAAGTTGGATCCTCTACATCAGGTGATAAAGATGCCATTTTATTTGTTGGCCCAATTGATCCAGCAACATATCTTTTTCTTCCATCTTTTAATTCAAATTCATTACATAAATCTCTAGCAATTTTTGCACTCTCATAATTCATTTTATAAACTAGCTCTTCTAAATTAAAATCACGTTGTGATATAAAATTTGAATTTAAAGTATTTGTTTCTATTATATCTGCTCCTGCTTCTAAAAATCCTCTATGTATATTTTTTATAATATCAGGATTTGTTACACTTAATAAATCATTATTTCCTTTTAAAGCAAAGGGAAAATCCTTTAATATATCTCCTCTATAATCTTTCTCATCAAGCATATAGCTTTGAATATTAGTTCCCATTGCCCCATCTATAACTAATATTCTATTTTTTAAATCATCAATTATCTTAAATTTAGAAATCATTATAATACCCCCTTAAAAATAAAAAAATCTCTTTCAAAAAGAAGAGATTAATAATTTCATAATATATTTCTCTTATTTTTCAGATTTCTCTGTTGGATTTGGCACCACACTTAAAAAGTAGGTTGCTGGGCTTCATAGGGCCAGTCCCTCCACCACTCATAATAAGATTCTTAATTTATATAATTATATATTTTTTACGAGAATAAGTCAATTTTGTTCTTTTAAATTAAATAAATAATCCATTAAATTAAAGTAATGCTAAAATACTCTCAAAAGTATTATAACTTTGAGAGTATTTTATATTTTTATTATTATCTTAATATAGATTGAGCCATTCTTCTATAAGTATGTCTTATTCCTCTTATTGCAACAGATAATGTCATAATATTTTCTGGAACTGCCATACCAAAAGTTCCACAATCCCCTATATGTTGAATATCTGCTCCTGCCATCTTAGAATTTAAAGCAATTTGTTCTATAACTGATTTACTTGAACCTTCTTGTGATGTCCCAATTGTTGTCATTGCTAATGCACCATTATCATGTATCATAGAAATTATATCTTTTGCTAAAGATAAATCAAATCCTGGAACTGTACCAGGTGCTGGTATTAATACAACATCTGCTCCTGCATCTATAAATCCTTTTATAGTTTCTTCATCGTATATATTTCCACTACCTGCCCCATGCATTTTACCAGCTATAATTAATGTATCTTCTCCTAGTATTTCCTTAGCTAATTTTATTCCATTACATATTGTCTCAGCATTAACACCTGTATTTGGATTTCCTGTTATTACAATATAATCAAACCCATATTCTTTAACTTTTTTTAGACTATATTCATTTAATGTAAAACCTTTTTCATATGTACTTCCCTCTGGTACAGGTTCTAAATTTACTCCTATTAATCTTCCAACTAATTTCTTAATATTTTTTATATAATTTTTATCATTTAAATTTCTTTTTACACTTTCTTCATATACTTGTGCTATTTTTCCTAAATCATTTAATAAAATATTTCCTCCATCTATACCAAAGATAAATGGTTTTTCAAAATCAAAAGTATTTAATGTTAACATATCTGCACCAAAACTTGAAGCTAATTCTAAATTAGATACTTCTTTAATATATGGAGTATAACTTATTATACATTCAGACATAACTGTCCTTCCTTCAGATCCCTCAATGATTTCTCTTAATTCATTTTTATTAATTGTCTCAATATCTTTTGTTGTTAATTCAAAAATTCTTTTCAAGCAAATCACTCCTTTGTCTATTGCACATGTAATATTATACATTTATACTTATCAATTGTAAAAGATTAAACTATAATATAATTAAAAACTTTTATCCTATAAAA
>NZ_JBNPON010000053.1:0-25620 GCF_050315195.1 Clostridium sp. SGI.024
ATAAAATGGAGCTGCGCTAACAGCTCCATTTAAAAATATATTCATATCTGAAACTCCTTAAGAAGTTTCCTCATTAATTTTTCATTTTACGTTTGACTAGAATATTGTATTTTGTTCTTCTTTATCAAATATATGAATCTTATTAGCATCAAATCCAAATTCTATTGGATCACCAATCTTATAGTTTGCAACTGTTCTTGATTTAATAATAAAGTTTGCTCCATCCTTCTTAATATGGATATATATTTCAGCACCTAAGTTTTCCATTAAGTCAACTACTCCACTAAAAGAAACAACTCCTGGCTTTGCTAATTCTTCCTTAGTATGATATATATTTTCTGGTCTTATTCCTACTATTACATCTATGTTTTCTGCATTCTTTTCTTTTATAACTTTAGCTTTATCTTCAGGAATTTCCATTAATTTATCAAATACCTTAACGTATTGCTTTCCATTTTCTACAGAAGTTTGTCCATATGTCATATTCATTTGTGGACTTCCTATAAATCCTGCAACGAATAAGTTTGCTGGATGGTTATATATTTCAGTAGGTGATGCAACTTGTTGAACAACTCCATCTTGCATAACTACTATTCTAGTTCCTAAAGTCATTGCTTCTGTTTGGTCATGTGTAACATATATAAATGTTGTATTTAACTCATTATATAATTTTGATATTTCTATTCTCATTTGAACTCTTAATTTAGCATCAAGATTTGATAAAGGTTCATCCATTAAGAATACCTTTGGGCTTCTAACTATAGCTCTTCCCATAGCAACTCTTTGTCTTTGTCCACCTGATAATGCCTTTGGCTTTCTATCTAGTAAATGTTCTATATCTAATATCTTAGCTGCTTCTCTAACCTTTTTATCTATTTCAGCTTTTGATACCTTTCTAAGCTTAAGTGCAAATGCCATATTTTCATAAACAGTCATGTGTGGATATAATGCATAGTTTTGGAAAACCATAGCTATGTCTCTATCTTTAGGTGGAATATCATTTACTAATTTATCATCAATATATAATTCTCCACTTGATATTTCTTCTAATCCAGCAATCATTCTTAGAGTTGTTGACTTACCACATCCTGATGGACCAACAAAAACAATGAATTCTCTGTCTTCAATATCTAAATTAAAGTCCTTAACTGCTTGAAATCCATTATCATATACCTTTTTAATACCTTTTAATTTTAAACCTGCCATATTTCTCTCCTCCAAATATATTAATAAAATACTAATGGGTTTACCTTTTTTATTAAATCTAATAATTTTTCATCTACTGCTAACTGAAATCCTGTAACACCTTCAGAGGTATTAACTACATAAACCATAGGTTTAATTCCTGAATCTGATAAATAAGCTTTAATAAATTTAGTATTACCATTTAATTTTTCTAAAGTTCTTACACTAGTTATTTCTTTTATATTAAAGCTTCCTAATTCTCTTCTTTTACTCTTATTCATAATCTTGTAAATAGAAAGTTCATTTCCTGTAAGCTCATATTCGTATTCTACTATTATCTGTCTTGATAATAGTGATATACCAAAATATACTAATGCAAAAAATATTGCACCTACTATATTTAACATCGCCATAAGCAATATTGCTATAGATAGAGATACTTTTTTCAAAATATTAATTATTTTTTCTATGCTACGATAGTCCTTTGTCTGAAACTGCTCATAAAAGCAATCCATTTACACCCCCCCTACACCGTTTACATAAAAGTCATAATTTAATTATATTATCTTTTTTTCTAAATTCAATTTTATTCATACTTTAGACTTGTTTTCCTAAATAATGACTAATAAATCAACTCATATCTTGTGAATTTTCACAATAAAAAAGATATAGCTATTATATTACTAGTAATAAAAAAAGGTTGTCGTAAGACAACCCAATTTATTATCTTATTTTTATTACAGATAACCTATGCAATGCCCTTGTACTCATTATATATTTAATTAAATTATCAGTATTTTCATCAAAATCAACCATTATTACAGCATCGAACTCTAACCCCTTAGCATAATAAGAGGGAACAAGGACTTTTCCCCCTCTATAAACTATATCAGATTTATTAAATGCTAATATATTTGTGCGCTTTTTAAGTTCTGGAGAAATAATATTTACTTCTTCCTTATCCTTAATTATAATAGCCACATTTTCATATTTTTCTTCTTGATAGTCTTCTAAAAGGTTCACTATAACTTCTATTAAATCTTCTAAATCTTCTTTTGGAACTGTAGTTTCCAAAACATCAAATTCTCCTTTTCTAACAAAAGGTACTACAGACTCTTCATCTAAAAATTTATTAGCATATTCCATAATTTGATAAGTAGATCTATAGCTTTTATTTAGATTATATAAGTTAAAGAAGCCTCCAAAAATATCTTTTAATCTTAACATTGCAGGGACTTCTTCAGCCTTAACTAATCTTTGATTTGAATCACCTACTATAGTATAGCTTCTACATCCAGTCAATTCCTTGATAACTATAAATTGAAGCATATTATAGTCTTGAGCTTCATCAATAACTATGTGCTTAATTTCATAATTTGCTTTTTTCCCATCTAATTTTATCATTAAATATAAAATTCCAGCCAAATCTAAATATGATAGATTTTCTATATTCATGAATTGTTTATATATATTAACTATTTCTTCATTCTCAATCCAAGCCTCTATTTCAGCCTTAGATTTCATAACTTCTCTAATTACATCTCTTATTGCAATCTTTCTTCTGAATTCTATATTATTTTCTTCAATAGTTAATTCATCTACTGATAATTTTGCTCTCTCATCTTCAGCATTTTTATTAATTTCTCTAACCTTTTCATCTCTCTTATCTTTAATTTTAGAAAATAATATTCTCTTAATCTTTTGACTTCTTCTAAATATAGGCATATACTTATAATGCTTTTCAAATAATTCATTTATTTCTTCTTCTGAAACAATTTCTTCATTTAAGAATTTCACAGGTTTTATTTTGAAATAATTTTCTTCTATATCAATTATTTTTTTATCTAGTAAATCAATGAAATCCTTAGATGACTTATATCTTATCTCATCTATTACTTCTTCATTTCCCTTTAGAACCTCTTCTAAATATGAACTTATATCTTTAACATCTTCATTAAGACCTATTTCCTTATATGCATATGATAAGAAAGTCTCATTTTTAACTGCTGTTTCACCTAAATTAGGCAAAACTTCTGATATATAATCCATAAAAATATCATTTGGTCCAAGAATTAATACTTTATCAGTTAGTTGTTGCCTATAGTTATATAATAAATACGCTACTCTATGAAGAGCTATTGTAGTTTTACCAGACCCAGCTACACCATTAACTACAACTACTTTATTTCTATCAGCTCTAATTATTTCATCTTGTTCTTTTTGTATTGTATTTACTATATCCTTAAGTTTTTCTCCTGAATTCGATGAAAGTACCATTTGTAATATTTCATCTTGTATATTTATATCAGAATCAAAATATCCTTCTAATTTAGCCTTTTTTATCATTAGTTGCCTTCTACTTAATATATCTACAGGAATTTCTCCTTGAGGACTTTCATAACTGGTTTCTCCTAACATTCCTTTGTAAAATAAAGATGCAACTGGCGCTCTCCAATCTACAATTACCGGATCATAACTTCCTTCTGGTGTTAATCCGTACCTTCCAATATATAATTCTTCATTAAAGCCATCATCAATAAAATTAATCTTTCCAAAGTAAGGTGATTCCTTAAGTTTCACAAATTCAGATAATTTTCTATCAATAGCTTTATAACTTTCTTCTTTTATATATCTTTCATGATCGAAGTATTCTATTAATTTATCTTCATCATCTCTATATTCCTCAATATACTTTTTTCTGTAGTCAAGTATATATTCAGAAATAGCTTTTCTTTTCTCTATATAATTTAATGTTTCATCATTAAGTATATTTAATGTTTTTTCTAGATTTTCCTCTTCCTTTAAGAATTCAATTTTATCCAAGAGCATTTCCCCCTTTGATTTTTTTACTAAGAAAGAGTGTAACAAAAAATTGCACACTCTTTCATTAAATTAACCAACTTTTATTATTTTAAACTTCTCTTCATTCTAAATCAACTTCATTTTAATCTTCTTTTACTTCAGTATTATCTTTGCTATCATCTAGCGAAAGATTTACTTCTGATTTGTTTTCTGCTTTATCTCTATCCTTTTTTTCTTTCTTTTTCTTTAAGTCTGGATATTTTTCATATACAAACTCCATGAACTCATCTCCGAATATAGTTTCCTTTTCTAGTAAATATTCAGAAATTCTATCTAGTAAATCTCTATTTTCATTTAATATCCTTCTAGTATTTTGATGACAGGTTCTTATAATATTTAATACTTCTTGATCAATTAAAGTTGATGTTTCTTCACTACATTCTCTAACAGCTCTTCCATCTAAATATCTATTTTGGAGAGATTCCAAAGCCATCATATCAAACTTATCAGTCATACCATAGATAGTTACCATACTTCTTGCAGTTTTAGTGGCTCTTTCTATATCATTAGATGCTCCTGTTGAAACTAAATTAAAGACCTCTTCTTCAGCAGATCTACCACCTAACATAACCATAATTTGATTAGTTAATTCTTCCTTAGAAACAAGATATTTTTCTTCTTCTGGTAACTGCATTGTATATCCTAAAGCCCCCATAGTTCTTGGAACTATAGTAATCTTATGAACTGGATCTGTATTTTCTAAAAGTGCTGCTACTAAAGCGTGACCTACTTCATGAAAGGCTACTACTCTCTTTTCCATTGGAGATAAAATTCTATCTTTCTTCTCCTTACCAGCTATAATAACTTCAACTGCTTCTCTTAAATCTTCTTGCATTACATATTCTCTTCCATGTTTAACAGCTCCTAAAGCTGCTTCATTTACTATGTTGGCTAAATCTGCTCCTACAGCTCCTGGAGTACTTTTAGCAATTTCCTCTAAATCTACATCCTCACTAAGTTTAACTCCTTTAGAATGAACCTTCAAAATATCAATTCTTCCCTTAAGATCAGGTCTATCAACTATAACTCTTCTATCAAATCTTCCTGGTCTTAACAAAGCTTTATCTAATATTTCCGGTCTATTTGTTGCAGCTAAAACAACTATTGCTTTAGTTGAATCAAATCCATCCATTTGTGTTAATAATTGATTTAATGTTTGCTCTCTTTCATCATTTGTTTGAAGTTGTGAATCTCTACTCTTACCAATAGAGTCTATTTCATCTATAAATATTATACATGGAGCATTTTTTTCTGCTTCTTGGAATAAATCCCTAACCTTAGCTGCTCCCATTCCAGCAAACATTTCAACAAAGTTTGAACCAGATATAGATAAAAATGGTACATTTGCTTCACCTGCAACAGCTTTTGCAAGTAATGTTTTTCCTGTTCCCGGAGGCCCAACTAAAAGTGCACCTTTTGGAAGCTTTGCTCCAATCTCCGTATACTTAGATGCATTGTTTAAGTAATCTATTATTTCTTTTAATGATTCTTTTGCTTCATCTTGACCTGCTACATCATCAAAAGTAACTTTTATATCATTTTCTTTATAGACCTTAGCATTACTTTTACCTAAGCCCATCATAGGCCCTGCTCCCATTCTCTTTCCTATTCTTCCAGCTAAAAATCTAAAAATACCAAAAAGTATTATGGGCATAATTACCCAACTAAATATAAAGTCTGCAAAAAAGTTATCTTTTATAGCTTCTGCTTTATATTCTACACCTGACTCATTTAATAAATTTATTAAATTTGGATCATTTACATTGCCAGTATATAATATTTTTCTTTTTGAACCGTCTTCTTCATTTTCTTTAGGTAAGATTTTTATTTCACTTGATGAAATAATAACGCTTTCTACTTGCTTATTCTCTAACATGCTTAAAAACTTATTATAACTAATTTGATCTGTAGTCATAAGATTTTTAGTTGCAGTAAATCCATATAAAAATAAAAATGCTAAAATTGCATATATTATAGTATTCTGCTTTTTATTATTGTTATTATTTTCTTCAGTATTCTTATTATCCATATTATTCCCTTTCCAAAACTATTTTACTTTTCCTATTTGATCAAAAGGATATACCTTAATTTGTGCCTTTCCAGCAATATCTTTACCATCGATATAAGGATTAATCCAGTACCTAGAATCTTTAGAATATAGTCTATTATCTCCTAAAAAGAAGTACTTTCCTTCTGGAACTTCATACACCCCATTAACTGTATCTTTTGCTCCTATATAATCTTCTTCTAATATTTCACCATTTATAGAAACGACTCCATTTTTTATTTCAATTTTATCTCCAGGCAATCCAATTAATCTTTTAATCAAATCCTCTTGAAGTTCTTCGGAATAAAAAACTAATATGTCGCCTCTTTGTAATTTATCTAAATTATAAACTCTTGTTACAAATAATCTATCTCCAACATTTAAAGTTGGTACCATAGATTCTGTTGGAATATAAACTTTATACAATACAAATTTATGTATTAAAAACGTAATAATAAATGCTGAAATTATTGGAATTATCCACTCATAAATAAAATTTTCTATTGAACCTCTTTTTTTCTCATTACTTTCTATATTGTTTTCTGTCATTCCTCCCATAATCCTTTCATTAATTTCTCTATCTCTTTTTTTCTTAACTTAGTAGCTTCATTATCTATATAATAAAGGTTATCTTTTTCGTAAAGTATATCTCCTTCTTTTGCCTCACCAGCTATACACTTCTTTTCAATATTAAATGTTACTCCCTCTAAACCTTCTAATACAACATATTCCCCTTCTATTCTATCAATTACATATTCCTTTTTCTCCATAAATTTACTTTTAATCACCTCTCTCTATACTCTATATTATATTTTAGTATATCATATTATTACAATTTTAAATAGCATTCAATCTACTAAAATAGAGCCATATAAAATCATACAACTAAATAATGATTTATATACAGCTCCTTTTAATACTATTATACTTCTTCTTTAATTAAATCTTCGTAACTTTGTCTCTTTACAACTAATCTTGCTTCACCATTTCTTGCAAAAACTACTGCTGGTCTAGTTATTTTATTATATCCACTTGCCATTGAAAATCCATAAGCACCAGTTGATAAAATAGCTAAAGTATCACCACTTTTTGCTTTTTGAATTTGTATATCTTGAATTAATATATCTCCTGATTCACAGCACTTACCTGCTATTGTTACTGTATCAGTCATTGGCTCTGATGCTTTATTTGCAATTAAAGCTTCATATTTTGCACCATATAATGCTGGCCTAATATTATCCGTCATTCCACCATCTACTGATAAATACTTTCTAACTCCAGGTATATCTTTAATAGTTCCTACAGTATATAATGTAATTCCTGCGTTTGCCACAATGGATCTACCTGGCTCTATTGTTAATATAGGCTTCTTAATTCCTAAAGCTTCACATTTTTTTTCTACAGAATCTAATATAACATTACAATACTCTTCTATTTTTTTCGGCTTATCACCTTCAGAATAATAAATTCCAAATCCGCCTCCTAGATCTAGTTCTCCTATATAATGACCTGTTTCTTGTTTTATATCATATATATAATTTAACATAACTTCAGCAGCGTCCTTAAAAGGTTCTGTCTCAAATATTTGTGAGCCTATATGACAATGAAGACCTACTAAATTTATATTATCTAACTCCAAGGATTTCTTCACAGCATCCATAATAATATTTCCTACAGGTGCAAATCCAAACTTGGAATCTATTTGTCCTGTTTTTATATAATCATGAGTATGTGCTTCTATTCCTGGTGTTAATCTTAGATATATATCTTGCTTTTTATCATAACTTTCTGCTATTTCATTAATTTTAATTATTTCTTCTATATTATCTACAATAAATCTTCCTACACCTAATTTAATCCCAAATTCTATTTCTTCGAAGGTTTTATTATTTCCATGAAAATATATTTTTTCCATAGGAAAGTTAGCTTTATATGCAGTATATAATTCTCCACCAGAAACTACATCTAAATATAGCCCTTCTTCATTGATTAACTTACACATTTCTAATGTTAAAAATGCTTTTCCTGCGAAAGCTACCCTATTATTATTTTCTTTAACTTTAAAACCCCTTATATAGCCCCTACATTTATCTAGTAAAAGTTGTTCATCCATTACGTAAAGTGGTGTACCATATGCTTTAGCTAAGTCACTAGCTTTGATACCTCCTATTACTAAATCATTACCTTCTATTTTACTTGCCCCAAAAAGCTTCATATATTACCTCCAATATACTTTAATATATTATGCTAAAGCCACCATGGTTACTCATAGTGGCTTTTTTCATTCTATTTATTATTATACACTTTTTCAAATTGTTATTCTATATTTATACAAGTGAATTAAACTTTTTTTTAATTTTCTCCCCTATATTTGTCCATTAATTGCCCCATTACTTCTCCTGATGGTGGTGGAGTATAGGTTATTGCATTTGCGCCTGCTTCAATAGTCCTCATAATGCTTTCATTAGTTGGACCACCAGTAGCTATTATTGGAAAATTCGGGAACTCTCCTCTTATTTTTTTAACTATACTTGGAGTATTTTTGCCTCCAGATACATTTAATATAGTAGCTCCAGCTTCTATTCTTTCTGCTATATTTTCACACTCAGATACTATTGTAACTATTACAGGTATGTCTATTATTTCTTTTACATTTCTTATTATTTCATTAGAAGTTGGTGCATTTACAACAACACCCATAGCACCTTTAAATTCTGCATCTAAAGCTAAATTAACTACTCTTTTTCCTTGAGTAATTCCGCCTCCAACACCACAAAAAACAGGTACATCTGCAGCCATAACTAAAGCTTGAGTTATAATAGGTTGAGGCGTGAAAGGATATACCGCAATTATTGCATCTGCATTTGTATTTTTTATAATTGCTACATCAGTTGTAAATAATAAAGATTTTATTCTTTTGCCAAATATTTTTATCCCACTACAATCTCTAATACAGGAAGGAACCTCTATTACATGGCTTCTTAATGCTCCTTTTATCTCTGGTACCTGTTTTACTTTTTTCCCATCCATATAAAACTCCTCCTATTTTTTTCTTTCTCTTTATTATTTTTTTTCGTATAATTATATTATACTATTTTTTTATCATATTAATATATGTTTAACTAGATTATTTTATAAAATTATTAAATAAGAATCAATATATAATATATTCATTATATCTAAATATTAATAATTTCTAAGAGGTGATTCATATAAAAAAATTTAAATTATATCCACCATACACTATTTTAATGACTATTTATCTATTTTTTATTGTGTTTGCATTTATTTTAGATTCTCCAATTGAAATTATAAAAGGATTAAAAAATATAATTCTAAGTCCAGATATATTAATTTCTGATTATGTAGAAATCGGTGGAATAGGTGCTTCTCTTATTAACTCTGCTTTAACTAGCATATTTTCGTTACTTCTTTTAGCATTTATAGGTGTCAAACCAATTGGCTCTACTATTATGTCTTTATGGCTAATGACTGGTTTTTCTTTTTTCGGAAAAAATATACTGAATATTTGGCCAATTATTGCTGGTGTTTATCTTTACTCCAGATATCAAAAAGAACCTTTTCTTAATTATAGTTTAGTTGCAATGCTTTCTACTACATTAGCACCTACAGTAAGTCAGCTCAGTTTTACAAGTTTCTTTTCAAGACCTATTGGAATCATATTAGGATATCTAATAGGATTATTAACAGGATTTATATTAGCTCCTATTTCTTCACATTGCATTAAGGTACATAGTGGCTATAATTTATATAATATCGGTTTTTCGGCTGGTATATATGCTACATTATTAATGTCTATATTAAGATCCTTAGGTATAGAATTTGAATCTAGAATGTTATGGAATACAGACTCAAATTATATTTTTGCAATTTTATTATTAATTATATCAATTTATTTGATTTTCCTTGGAGTTTACAAAAATCCATCAATAAAAAAAGATTTTTTATCATTAACTAAACAGTCTGGTAAGTTAGTTAGTGATTTCTATATATCCTTTGGAAATACATGCTATTTTAATATGGGAATATTATGTTTTTTATCAACAGTTCTTGTATTAGCATTAAAATCTCATTTAAACGGTCCTACTATTGCAGGAATATTTACTATTGTTGGTTTCGGAGCCTTTGGTAAACACTTAGTAAACGTTATCCCCGTTATTATAGGGGCAATCTTAGGTTCCTTAATTAATATTAATCCTATTAATTCTCCATCATTGATACTAGCTATTCTTTTTTCTACTGCTCTTGCTCCAATAGCCGGTAAATTTGGATATAAAATCGGAATATTGGCTGGATTTTTACATGTAAGTATGGTAAGCAATATAGGGTATCTTCATGGTGGACTTAATTTATATAACAATGGATTAGCAGCAGGATTCGTAGCAATGATTTTAATTCCAATAATAAATATTTTTAAGAAGGAGATTTTATAAAATGAAATACCAATTTGAAAGAAATCTAAAAATTATTAATGAACTAATGACTTATCTCCACAAGTTAGGAGCAAAAGATATTGATGTGCAATTAAGAAAAATTGATTCTTCCACAGCCTTTCATATTTGGGGAAAAATCAATAATATAGATTCAGATGAATTAGATAACCTAACTAACATATTAAATACTCATAGACAACACGAAATTGAAGAGTATTATTGGAATTTAGGTGGAGAAAGTGAAGCAGATGGTGAGCTTGCTCTAGTTGGTATGATGATTGATAAAGCAGAAATAACTTACTCAAATAATATATTGAGTTTTGAAATACTTAGAGAAGAATTATAAAGAAATGGGCTGTTTAGAACAGCCCATTTCTTTATAATTCTTTTAATTTTAATACTTTTTTAACTACTTTTGTTCCTATAATATCTTCTTTCATCTCTTCTAAGGCCTTAGAAAGTTTTGTCCACCCAATTCCTTCTACTTCTTCAGATTTCTTAATTTCTCCTGAAACAAAATCTGCAACAAATGTGATCATTAAAATTTCTTTATCGGCTACATAATCTGAACCTAAATATCTTATATTATTTATCTCTATACCAGCCTCTTCTTCAACTTCTCTACGCACTGCCTCTTCTGCTGTTTCATTATTACTAACATAACCTGATAATAATACCTTTGAATTCTCATATATATAGCTTTGTTTTAATAATAATATTTCATCATCTTTTATTATTGCAACCATTATACATGGTCTAGGAGTATCAAAAAACATTATATCATCATGAGAACAATATGGGACCCCACCTTCATCCCAACTAAATTTCTCTTCCAATCCTCTACCACACATAGGGCAAAATTTATACTTCATATTCCACCTCTTAATTAGTAAAAACTAGATTAATTACAATATTATATCAATCTCTTTATTTATTTCAATGATTTTTTTGCCCACAATACAACTATAGGCCATTATATCAACTCCATTATCTTTAGCTAACCTTAAAGCTTTAGCAAATTCAATATCGGTTTCATAATTTGGAGAAAATGTACAGACATTATCTAATTGTATTAAAAATAAAATCCCTGCACCATATCCTTGTTTTTTAGCTTCGATAAGTTCCATTATATGCCTAGTGCCTCTTTCTGTAGGTGCATCAGGGAATCTGCAATGACCATCTTCTTCCAAAGTAACTCCTTTTACTTCTAAATAATATATTTCATCACTTTCTGTGGATAACTTAAAATCAAATCTACTTTTTCCAAAAGTCTTTTCTCTGTTTATTTTACTATATTTTTTTAAATTTTCAATTTTTTTATTTTGTAAAGCTTCATGAACTACTTTGTTTGGAACCTGTGAATCAATATTAATAAATATATCGCCTTTCATAGCTGCAATCAAATCATATTTAGTCTTTCTATTAGGATTTAACTCTTCTCTTAAAAAAACCTTAGTTCCTTCTTTCAATATTTCTCTACATCTTCCTGTATTAGGAACATGTACAATTATCTCTTCATCATTTAATAAAACTTTTGCATTAAATCTATTAGGTCTACATATAAATTCCCCTTCAAAAATATTTTTATCAAACTTCATATTATTCTCCCTTATACTTTTAATTATTTCTACATTTTTCTCATAACTATTTAAATTTATTCACCAAAAATCACAAAGTTTTCCACAGGATAAATTTAAAATGCTGTGATTATTTCTATATTTTCATTATAATTGTAACATTATCCACAGTTTTTATCCACATTTTATCCAAACTGTGCATAACTTTATTTTTATACATATATATACTTTATTTCTTATTATACTTTATATAACATGTAAGTTTAATCTTCAACAAAAATCATCATATTGTTACAAACATATATTCAGTACATATATATTGTGTCAAGGTCACTTTAAAAGTTTTCAACACTTTTTAATATTTATCCACATTTTGTGGATAACTTTCCACAATTTTAACATATAATTCTTTTATTATCCACACCTTATAAATTTATATCTATAGATAATTAAATAAAAAGCTGTATTAAAAAGTTGAAAATTACCTTTTAATACAGCTAATAATTATATTATTGAATTTTTATATTTGTACCATGCAACTAAATACTGAATACTTAAAATAAATGGTCCAATTAAAGCTGTTGCTATTGCCCATATAAATTTATTTTGTCTTTTTTCTTCAGCTAATTTAATTGATGCAAATACTGATATTAATAATAATATTATTATCATAATTTATTTTTATCTCCCTTATTTGTTTAATTCCTTAATCCAAATATATTTTACATAATATATTTTTCTTTTTCAATTAATCTTCCTTGGTTAAATAGTAAACTATTTGTAAAATATGTAGAAAAAAATAAGGGAAAATTTACTCCCTTATTATATATAAACTTATCCTTTAACTATCTATTGCATTATAAATTAATTATATTAATTTATAATTGCTTTTGCCTGTTCTCTTAAAAGCTCTATATTATTGTCTGCATCTACTGTTGTAAATTTGTAGATATCTGTAAAGTTATAAAAATAATTTGCTATAGCAAATCTCTTTGCTCTTGATATCTTAAATTCATATGCTATTTTTTCTAAGAAATCAACTTCTTCATTTTCATAGTCCCCATCAACTAAAGCCAATCCAACTAATTCAAAGTAAATAATTAGCTTAGACTTATCTGATGAATTATTTAATTTTTTTATTATATCATCATATTCCATAGTTTGAATTTCTTCACTATTTATTCCTAACTCTTCTTTATACTCATGAACTAAAACTTTTTCTTCTTTTGCAAACTTATTATCAACTTTAGTGAAAATTGAAACTAAATTTAAAAAACATATAGATTCTTCTTTATTTAATTCTTTTAAAAACATACTTTCTCCTCTCCTAATCTAATAAAAATTCTAATAATTTAATTATATATTAGTTTTTATAAATTTAAAACATTATTTAACAAAATATGTATTTTTTAAAAAAGTTTATATATTTTTTCAAATCTTTTAGCTTCTTCTTCATTTCCCAATATTTTATTTACTTTACTAATTAATAAATATACTTCCTTATTATATGGATCAAATCCAATTGCTTTCTTTAATATCTTGTATGCTTGTATTGCATTTTCCTTATTATTAAGTAATAGTTTAGCCTCTTTTAATAAGTTATCTTCTTCATTATTTTCAATATTTTCTTCCATTTTTTCTTCTATCTCAGCTAGTACACTATTTATCCTATCTGTTGAAAAAGGTTTCTGTAAATATACTAGTGCTCCTAATTTTGTACATTCAATTGCATTTTTTACTGTAGCAAAAGCTGTCATTATTATTACTGGACAGTTTTCTCTTTCTTCTTTAATATTCTTTAGAAGTTCTGTCCCACTTATACCAGGCATCCTAATATCTAAAAATATTAAATTTATTTTTACATCTTTGTTTTTTATTATTCTTAATGCTTCTACTCCATTATCTGCTGTAATTACATTATATCCTCTTATTTCAAGACAAGTACTTAATAAATTCCTAATATTTTTGGTGTCATCTATAACTAAAACTCTTTTCATAACCTCAACTCCTAAACCCTAATTTTTATTTAATGGAATAGTGAATGTAAACTTACTACCTACTCCTGTTTTACTCTCACACCATATTTCTCCACCATGTATTTCTACTATTTCTTTAGCAATAGCTAGTCCTAATCCTGTACTTTCTTGAGGTATATCAAATCCTTCAACCCTAACAAATCTTTCGAATACTTTGTTTAAATACTCTTCTGGAATACCTCTCCCAGTATCTGTTACAGAAACAAATATCTTTTCCTTATCATATTTAGCATTAATTTGTACTATACCATTTTCCGTATATCTTATAGCATTAGAAATTAAGTTATTTAGAACCCACTTTATCTTTTCAGTATCTATCATTACATAAGGTAACTTTGAATTCAAATTTAACTTTAAAGATATGTTTTTTTCCTTTGCTTGAAATTCAAAATTAGAAAAAGCTTCCCCTATAATCTTGCTTATATCATAACTTTTTTTGTTCAAGCTATTTCTATTAGATTGTATTTCATAAACCTTTAATAAATCTGATACTAATTCATTTAATTTCTGAACATCTTCTTCCATAGTATCTACTATATCTTTTTGTTTTATATTTAATTTGCCAATACTATCATTTTTTATAAGTCCTATCCCCATCATAATTGAAGTCAATGGAGTTTTTAATTCATGTGAGATAGTATATATTAAATTTTTATTAGCTGTTTCTGACTCTATTACTTCTGTAGTATCTTTAATAACTAATAATATATCTTTATTTCTTCTATTTTTATTTGTATTTGAAGATATATCTATTTGAAGATATAGTCTTTTATTTTTATAAATTATTTCTATTATTTTATTATTTTCTTTACTTACTTCATACTCTTGAATTAAATTGTATATTTCTGGTAAATTAATTAAATCTAATAAATATTTTTTCTTATAATCCTTTTCATTAATTTGAAATAATTTAATGCCATTTTTGTTAATAAATTTAATTTTATAATCTTTATCTAATAATATTATTGAATCATTTAATGAATAAACTAATAAATTAATAGCATAAAAATACCTATTTATTAAAATAAATATGATTACTCCAAAGATAATAGCAACCACTAAAAAAAATAAAGCAATCGAATATATAACTTCTTTTGTTTTGCTTTGAAAAGTATCTCTTTCTATTAAAATAATATCTTCATTCAACTTTTCCAAATTATTTAAATCCTCAATAACTACTAATACTTGAGGTTCTATTTTTTCATTATAAAACTTCACTAGTTCATCATGATTTTCTCCGTTACTATAATCTTGAATTAATGAGAAAAGCTTACCAAATTCTATATATTCATAATTAACCTTATCTATTAATTGGGTTTCTTTATCATCTGTAATATTTCCTTTAGCAATATATAACCACTTATAGAATTCATCATCATTTGTATGGAATATATTAATTGCTTTTTCTTTATCTCCTTGAAGATAAATCAATATTGCTTTCTCTTGATTGTTTACTGCATTTATCATGCTTTTTATTGAATCTATACTTTTATAACTATTACTTATTGATCCCGTTGCAGAGTTTTTTGTTATATATAACCCCACTGCTGTTAATGACCAAATAAAAAAAATTATAATCCCTAAAAATATATAAATAACTTTAACTTTTTTATTTAAGGAGCTAAACATACTATTCACCTTTCAGTTTTATTTATATATTAATTATACATTAAATTTTTAAAAGTAATATATCATTTGAGTAACTATAATATATAAAAAAAAAGACTTAAGAGATTTATCTCCTAAGCCTCTAATAACATATTAATAATTTTCAGAGAAAACTTCAAAGTAAGCCTTTGGATGTAAACATGCTGGACATACTTCTGGTGCTTCTGCTCCTTCAAATATATATCCACAATTTCCACACTTCCATAAAACTACTTCGTCTTTCTTAAATACTTTTCCATCTTCTATATTCTTAAGTAATTTTTTATATCTTTTTTCATGCATGTTTTCTACTTCCATAATTCTTTCATAAGCAACAGCAATTCCTGGGAATCCTTCTTCTCTTGCAACTCTTGCAAACTCTGGATAAAGTTGAGTCCATTCTTCATTTTCTCCTTCTGCAGCTGCTTCTAAGTTTTTAGCAGTATTTTCAAATAATGCTACTGGATATCCTGCAGTTATTTCTATAGCTTCTCCAGCGAATTCATCCTTTAAGAACTTATAAAATCTCTTTGCATGTTCTTTTTCTTGTTCAGCAGTTTCCATAAATATGTTTGAAATTTGAACATATCCTTCTTTTTTAGCTACGCTTGCATAGTAAGTGTATCTTGTTCTTGCTTGACATTCACCAGCAAAAGATTTCATTAAATTTTCAGCAGTTTTAGTTCCTTTTAAACTCTTCATTTTTATCACACTCCTATATGGACTTTAAATTTTTTCTATAAATAGATTATATTACATATAATTATTTTTATCAAAGTCTTAACATTCGAATAATAAGAATTATCTGATAATTCCTCCAATTTTATTTATTTTTTGGACTTTTATTGCTTTTTATGTAGAAATAACCATAAGATATTCTTATGGTTATTTCTACATTATATTAATATTTACTTTTCTTTAAAACAGCTAAAACTAACATTCCTATTACTGAACCAGCTACTAAAGCTATAAAATATCCAATAGGATTGCTTATAACTGGTAAAACGAATATTCCACCATGAGGCGCTCTTAAGGCACAACCAAAGAACATTGAAAGTGCACCTGCTGTCGCTGATCCAATTACACAAGAAGGTATTACTCTTATTGGATCTGCAGCTGCAAAAGGAATTGCTCCTTCAGTTATAAATGATAATCCCATTACATAATTAGTAACTGCTGATTGTCTTTCCTTTTTTGTAAACTTCTTTTTAAAGAATGTACTGCATAAAGCTATTGCTAATGGAGGAACCATACCGCCAATCATAACTGCTGCCATAATTTCAAATTGTCCATTAGCTAATGATGCTGTTCCAAATACGTATGCAGCCTTATTTAAAGGTCCACCCATATCGAAGGCCATCATACCACCTAAAACTGCACCAAGTAATATTCTACTACTTTCTCCCATGTTGTTTAATGCATTAGTAATTCCAGTATTTAAAGCTGACACTGGTGGGTTAATTATAAACATTATAATTGCACCTATTAATAATATACCAAAGAAAGGATATAATAATACTGGTTTTAACCCTTCTAAACTATTAGGAAGCTTTTCAAATAACTTCTTTAATCCTACTACTAAATATCCAGCTATAAAACCTGCAAGTAATGCTCCTAAGAATCCTGATCCACCTTTATTTGCAAGCATACCGCCTACAAAACCTACTGCAAGTGCTGGTCTATCACCTATACTCATAGCAATATATCCAGCTAATATTGGTAACATAAAGTCAAAGGCAGTACCACCTACAGTTTTTAAGAATGCTGCAAATGGTGTATTCATCCCAAAGTTTGCAGGATCTATACTATAGTCATCAAATAAGAATGCTAAGGCAATTAATATACCCCCACCAATAACAAATGGTAGCATATGTGATACACCATTCATAAGGTGCTTATATATTTGACGTCCTATACTTTCATTTTCACCTGAAACTTCTTCATCTGCATTTTTTGAACCACTATGATTATAAACTGGAGCATCTCCTGATATAGCTTTATTTATTAACTCTTCTGCCTTATGAATTCCGTTAGCTACCTTAGTTTGAATAACTTTCTTTCCGTTAAATCTCGCCATATCAACCTTTTTATCAGCTGCTATTATTATACACTCTGCTTCTTCTATTTCTTTAGCAGTTAATACATTTTTAGCTCCACCTGAACCATTTGTTTCTACTTTTATTGTAACTCCCATATTCTTAGCTTTTTCTTCTAAGCTTTCAGCTGCCATAAAAGTATGAGCAATTCCTGTTGGGCATGCTGTTACTGCTAATACTCTATATCCATCTTTACTTTCTTCTTTTACTTTGTTTACTTTTTCATTTTCAAATTCATCAATTAAATCTACAAATTCTTCTGGAGTTTTTGAGTTTTCTAAAGCATTTCTAAACTTCTCATCCATTAACATAGTTGATAGTCTTGCTAATACTTCTAAATGTACATTATTTTCTCCATCTGGAGCACCTATTAAAAAGAATATCTTTGCTGGATTCCCATCAAGGGAGTCATAATCTACTCCATCATTTACTATCATAGCTGCTAATCCGGCATTCTTAACTGCTTTTGTTTTGGCATGCGGTATAGCTATTCCATCACCTATTCCAGTAGTGCTAAGTTCTTCTCTAGCTAACACAGCTTTCTTATATTCATTTTTATCTACTAAATTTCCTGAAGCATCCATTAAATCTACTAACTTATCTATTGCTTCATTTTTAGAATTTACTTTAGGATTTATTGCTATAGATTTTATATTCAATAGATCTGTAATTTTCATAATTAATCCTCCAAATTATAATATTTCTTTTAATAAGTTATATACTTTATCTTTAGTTGCTAATCCCTCTGAAAATGCACTTGCACTTCCTGTTGCAACTCCCATTTTAAAGGCTTCTTCTAAGTTGCTATTATTTAAATATCCAGCAATAAAGCCTCCAACCATGGAGTCTCCGGCTCCTACAGAATTAACAAGTTCTCCTTTTGGAACATTTGATTTTATAACTCTATTATCTTCTGTTATAAATATTGCTCCATCACCAGCCATAGAAATTAATACATTCCTAGCTCCCATTTCCTTAAGTTTTTTAGCATATTTTATAATTTCTTCTTCATTTTTAATTTCAACATTAAATAATTCAGCTAACTCATGATGATTAGGCTTAATTAAAAATGGTTTATATTTTAAAACATTTAATAATAAATCCTTTGTTGCATCTACTATTATTTTAATGTTTTTATTTTCTAATCTTCTCATAATTATTTCATATATATTTTCTGGAAGTGTACTTGGTATACTTCCTGCTAAAACTAATACATCGCCTTCTTTAAATAAATCTAATTTATTAAATAATTGCTCTAAATCATTCTCATTAATAACCGGTCCTTGACCATTTATTTCTGACTCTTCATTAGATTTTAATTTAACATTTATTCTAGACATTCCATTATTAAGCTTAATAAAATCTGTCTTGCAGCCCATATTCTTTACTCTATTTTCAATTTCATCTCCTGTGAAACCTGCTATGAAGCCAAGAGCTATATTTTCTACATCTAAATTATTTAGAACTATAGAAACATTGATTCCTTTTCCTCCTGCATATATCTCTTCATAAGATGTTCTATTTACTTGACCTACCTTAAAGTCATTCACTCTCACTATATAGTCAAGAGCTGGATTAAAGGTTATAGTATATATCATAGTTTTAAGACCTCCACCACTTCTGTTTTATCTTTATATCTATTATCTTCTAATTTAGTAGTAATTATTACTGCTTCATCTATCTCTGCAAAGGTAATACAGCTTATCTCATTAAATTTTGTTTTATCTGCAAGTATATAAGGATTTCTAGTTCTTTTAATAGCTTCTTCTTTAACTAAGGCCTCTTTAATATCTGGAGTAGTAAAGCCTCTATTTTCAGAAATACCATTAGTTCCAAAAAAACCTTTAGTAAAGTTATATCTCTTTAAACTATTTATAGCCTCAACACCTACTATTGCTTCAGTTGAATTTTTTAATTCCCCCCCAATAATATAAGTTTTTAGCCCCTTACTTATTAATCTCTTTGCTTGATTTATACCATTAGTTACATATACAGCATTTGTTTCTTCTAAGTAATCTATTATTAAATTTGTTGTTGTTCCTGAATCTATAAAAACAAAATCCTCTTTAGTTACTAAACTTGCTGCATACCTTGCAATAATAGCCTTATCTTCAATATTTAAATTTTCTCTTACTTCTAAGTTATAATCCTTTGTATTGAATTCCTTTTCAACTAAAGTAGCACCTCCATGAACTTTCTTAAGTTTACCTTCTGCATTCAATGAATTTAAGTCTCTCCTAATTGTTGACTCTGAAGTATCTAACATCTTTACGAGTTCACTTACATATACTACTGAATTCTTTTTAAGTTCCTCTAATATTAACTTATGCCTTTCTTCCGTTAACATAAAAAATCACTCCTTGTTTAAATAATACTATTATTTTTAATTAAATTCAAGCATTTTCATTCATAATCATTCAACATTTATTTTATATTCATTCATAATCATTCACAATTGTTAAATTTTCCTCACTAACATTCAAAAAAAATAGACCTAAATAAATATATTATTAAGTCTATTTTCAATATAAATATAAAATAAGTTTACCTTCTTAATTCAATTATACTTTGTATTAATGGTCTACATCTTCCACATGTAGTACCTGCCTTTGTAATATTTCCAACTTCATCTAAAGAATTAGCGCCATTTTTAACTGCATCAACTACTTCTTTCATAGAAACAGAATTACAAGTACAAGCTGAATCTAACATTGATAATACCTCACTTGTACATCCTCCACAACAAGTAGCTGCACCGGTAGCTTCCATTATATCCTCTATATCCCTAGCACCGCATTTCATTGCTTGTCTTATATCCAAATAGCTAACATTTCTACATCTGCAAATTTTTCTTTGACCACCCATAAAAAATCCTCCCAAAATTTCTAATTATAATATATAATTATACAATGAGATTATTCTTAATCAACATATTTAAAATTTAAGAATTCAATGAACTCTAAAGACTTTCTTGCAATTATTAGTACTTGATGATAAAATGTAAATGATAAATATTATTCATTGAGAATTATTTCTAATTTTAAGAAAGTTTACAAATATACACAAAAAAGGGGTGCAATGTATGAAGCAAGAATGGATCAACTTTAAACAAGGTCAATGGACTAAATCTATTGATGTTAGAAACTTTATTCAATTAAACTATACTCCATACAATGGCGATGATAGTTTTTTAACTGGTGCTACTGATGCAACTAAAAAGTTATGGGAAGAAGTTAGTGAACTATTTAAAAAAGAGAGAGAAAATGGTGGCGTTTTAGATGTTGATACTGAAACTATATCAGGAATAAACGAATATAATGCTGGCTATATAGATAAAGCTTTTGAAAAAATAGTTGGAGTTCAAACAGATGCTCCATTAAAAAGAGCTGTAATGCCTTTCGGTGGTATTAGAATGGCTGAAAATGCTGCAAAAGCTTATGGTTATGAAGTAAGTCCTAGAATTTCAGAAATCTTTACAAAGTATAGAAAAACTCACAATCAAGGTGTTTTTGATGCTTATACTGATGAAATGAGACTTGCAAGAAAATCAGGAGTTATAACTGGACTTCCAGATGCTTATGGTAGAGGAAGAATTATAGGTGACTATAGAAGAGTTGCTTTATACGGTGTAGATAGATTAATAGAAGATAAAGTTGCTCAAAAGAAGAGCTTAGAAGTTAAATGTATAGATGAAGATGTAATTAGATTAAGAGAAGAAATCTCTGATCAAATAGTTGCTTTAAAAGAATTAAAAGGATTAGCTGAAACTTACGGTTTCGATATATCTGGACCAGCTAAGAATGCTAAAGAAGCTATCCAATGGTTATACTTTGGATTCTTAGGAGCTATAAAGGACCAAAATGGTGCTGCTATGTCTCTTGGAAGAACTTCTACATTCTTAGATATATATATTGAAAGAGATTTAAAAGCAGGATTAATAACTGAAGAGGAAGCACAAGAATTAGTTGACCATTTCGTTATGAAATTAAGACTTGTTAAATTCTTAAGAACTCCAGAATATAATGATTTATTCTCAGGAGATCCAACTTGGGTTACTGAATCAATCGGTGGTATGGGATTAGATGGAAGAACATTAGTTACTAAGAACTCTTTCAGAATTCTTAACACATTATATACTTTAGGGCCATCACCAGAACCAAACTTAACTGTTCTTTGGTCAACTAGATTACCTCAAGGATTTAAAGATTTCTGTTCAAAGGTTTCTATTGATACAAGTTCAGTTCAATATGAAAATGATGATTTAATGGCTCCATACTGGGGAGATGATTATGCAATAGCTTGTTGTGTATCTGCAATGAGAGTTGGTAAGCAAATGCAATTCTTCGGTGCTAGAGTTAACTTAGCTAAAACATTACTTTATGCTATAAACGGTGGTAAAGATGAAAAGTATGGAATGCAAGTTGGACCTAAGACTGCTGCTTTAACTGGTGAATACTTAAACTACGATGAAGTAATGGATAGATTTGATGTTATGACAGATTGGTTAGCTAACCTTTATGTTAATACATTAAATGTTATTCACTATATGCATGATAAGTATTCATATGAAAAATTACAAATGGCTTTACATGATAGAGATGTATTTAGAACAATGGCTTGTGGTATAGCAGGGTTATCTGTTTGTGCTGACTCTTTATCAGCAATCAAATATGCTAAAGTTAAGCCAATTAGAAATGAAGAAGGCGTAGCTATCGACTTTGAAGTTGAAGGTGACTACCCTAAATACGGAAATGATGATGATAGAGTTGATGATATAGCTGTTTGGTTAGTTGAAAACATGATGAATAAGATCAGAAAGAATAAGACTTACAGAAATGCATACCATACTCAATCAGTATTAACAATAACATCAAATGTTGTTTATGGTAAAAAGACTGGTACTACTCCTGATGGAAGAAAAGCTGGAGAACCATTTGCTCCAGGAGCTAACCCAATGCATGGAAGAGATAATAGTGGTTCTTTAGCATCATTAAACTCAGTTGCTAAATTACCATATGAACATTCACAAGATGGTATATCAAATACTTTCTCAATAATTCCTGATGCATTAGGAAAGTCACCTGAAGATAGAATTCATAACTTAGGAACAATGATGGATGGATACTTCTCTCAAGGTGCTCAACACTTAAATGTAAATGTATTTGATAGAGCTACTTTATTAGATGCAATGGACCATCCAGAATTATATCCTCAATTAACTATAAGAGTTTCAGGATATGCTGTAAACTTCATTAAGTTAACAAGAGAACAACAATTAGATGTTATAAATAGAACATTCCATAAATCAATGTAATTAATTCATTTTAAATAATTAAATGTGAAGTATAAGCTAATATTATACTTCACATTTTTTTAATTAATCACATATTCAAAACTTGTTTTATTAGAATCTAAATTAAAAATTAAATTCTCTCCTTCAAAAAATCTAAACCTTGCATTACAGGCTATATTTTCCTTTATTGTCCTTATCATTTCTCCAGAATTTGGTGCTAAAAGATTCTGTGGATATAATTCTTTTATTTCTACCTCTAACCTATATGGTCCTTTCTTTATTTTTAATCCCTTTTCATTATAGGATATTACTTTTACTCCATTATATGTAGCCAATCTATATTCTTTTCCTTCATAATAAATCACAGCAATACATCCAATAAAATTAAAACCTAAAAATGGTATATCAGCTATAGATACCATTATACTTGTATCTTTCTTACTAAAATAATTTGATTGAAGCCACAAATACTTTTTAGGGAAAGATCTTCCTGAATCCTTTTCTATATAGCCTATGGAATCTTTAAATTTTAATTCTTCATTATTAATAAATAAACTTCCATGAAATTTATGACTTAAACTTAAAACTCCATGAGAGCATTCCATAAAAGGAAAGTAAGCAAATGGACCCATTACATCGCCTTTTGTAGATGTAATATTTTTATAAGTAAGTTTTCCTCTTATATTAATATCTTTATTTTTTATATTAATTATTGAACCCTTTAAGGAAAATATACTATCTTTTATCTTTATTGTTTGCTTATCCTTACTTATAGAAAAATCATTAAAATCATAATCTATATTATAAGATTCACTTTCAGTAATAATCTGAATAAATGCATATTTATATCCATTCTTATTTATATTTATTCCAGGAATAAAAGCTATACTAAAATCTTCACTTTGATGTTTAAAATACCAACCTTCAAAATATCTTTTTTTATTAGTATAATTACTTTTATTCTTCATACTTCAAATCTTTAATAGTTGGAGAATCCAAAAATTCCCCTTTATAAGTAAATCTTGATCCATGACATGGACAATCCCAAGATAAATCATCAGCATTCCACTTTAATTCACATCCTAAATGTGGACATTTAGTAGCTACTGCATAAATTTTTCCTTCATTATTCTTATATACTCCAACCTTTTTTCCTTCATATAATACTATTCCTGCATGCCCATTTTTAATATTTTCTGCAGTTTCCATTGGTATTCTTATTTTTTCTGCAATAAAATTATATGTAGTTTCAAAGCCATCCTTAACTAGATTTTTAATAGATGCAGTCATATCAAACCTACTTGGAGCAAATATTTCATTAAAGTCATATGTTTTACCATTAATTAATCCGCTAATTATTATTGCTGAAACCATAGATGATGTCATTCCCCACTTATTAAATCCAGTAGCTACATATACATTAGGAAGTTCTCTTGAATAAGCACCTATAAAAGGAATTCCATCTGATGTAATACAATCTTGTGCAGACCAATGATATTCTTCAATGGAATCTGGATAAAACTTTTTAGCAAAATCTCTTAGCTTTTTATATGAGCCTCCATCTTCATTACTTCCAGTTCTACCAGATTCCCCTCCTAAAATCAAATAATCCTTATATCTTCTAAATGAATACCCTGACTCATTCTCGTCAATATACATTCCTTTTAAAAGTTGAGCATTTTTCAATGCAAGAACATATTCCCTTTGTTGATGCATCCTTAAGAAATAATAGCCTGGTACATTTATAATAGGAAAGTGTGTTGCAACTACTATGCTTTTTGCTTTAATATCTCCCCTATTAGTAACTACAATATTATCTTTTACTTCTATAGCTGTTGTATCTTCATATATCCTTAAATCTTTTATAATATGATTTAAAAATTTTATTGGATTAAAATTTGCTTGATTTTTAAACTTAACTGCTTTTGCAATTTCAAATGGAAGTTCTATACTATCTACTAATTCTGCATCTATTCCTAAACTTATAGCTGCTTTATACTCTTTTTCAATTTTTTCAGGAGAGTCTAATGTATAAACATAAGCATCTGCAATTTCAAAATTACAATCAATATTACTTTTACTAATTATTTCTTCGTAATTTTCTAATGCTAGCTGATTTGCTAAAGCATATCTTTTGGCATTTTCTTTTCCAAACTCCTTAATTAGCTTATCATATATAATATTATGTTGTATTGTAATTTTAGCAGTAGTATTCATGGTATTCCCTTTTAGCACCTTTTTTCTCTCTAATACTACAGCATTTATTTTATTTTCTTTTAGCATATAGGCAGTTAGTACTCCTGCTATTCCTCCCCCTATAATAACTACATCTGCCTCTTGTATATCTAATTTATCTTTATTTTTATTAGGTTTATAACTTTCACTCCAAACTGATTTCATATAATCACTCCATAACTAAATAA
>NZ_JBNPON010000054.1:0-24457 GCF_050315195.1 Clostridium sp. SGI.024
TCAATGGATTTATGATAGTATATTATTTGTTTAACAATAGTAAATTTTAGTATATAATTTAATTGTGATAATCTTAGGAGGAAAAAGAATGGATAAATTGGCATTATTTGATGTAGATTATACTATAACTAGAAAAGAAACATTGATGCAATTGTATAAATATGTAATATTTAAGGACTTAAAGAATATTAGATTCTTACCTAGAGCTATTTATTCTGGACTTATGTATAAAATAGGAGTTTATGACGAAAGAAGAGTAAAGGAATGTTTTCTTAAATTTATAGATAAGATAGATGAAAAAGATTTAGCTATTTTGGTAAAAGACTTTTATAAAGATGTTTTAGAAAAAATTTTATACAAAGATGCTATAGAAATGATGAAAAATTTAAAATCACAAGGATATTTAATATATTTAATATCTGCATCTCCAGAGTTTTATTTAAATGAATTTTATGCAATAAAAGAAGTAGATATGATAATTGGAACTAGATTTTCAATAGAAGATGGGAAATTCATTAGGAAAATGCATGGAGAAAACTGCAAAGGAGAAGAAAAGGTAAAGAGATTAAAAGAAGTTTTAAAAGAGAAAAACATTGATATTGATTATAAAAATTCATATATGTTTTCAGACTCCTTATCGGATAAACCTCTTTTAGATTTAGTTGGTAATGCTTATTTAATTAATTATAAAAAGAAAAGTAATTTTGAAATATTAAAGTGGAAGTAATAAGGAGGTAAAAATATGGAAGCAATTTCAAAGTATTATTTAGAAGATGGTCATTTGGAACCTATAAAAAATTATACAAATGATTCGTTAGATAGAGGGAGGATAATTTATGAAGTAATAAGGGTAATTAATAACGTTCCATTATTCTATGAAGATCATCTTAAAAGATTAGAATCATCTTTTAGACTAATGGAAAAAACTTTTTCCTATAGTTATGATAAGATAAAGGAATATTTAACTAGATTAATTGAAGCAAATAAAATAGAAAATGGAAATATAAAGTTAACTTTTGATATAAAAACAGATACTATGAAAGTATTTAGCATAAAACATAATTATCCTAATGAAAATTTATATAAGACTGGTGTAAAGACTATATTATTTCATGGTGAAAGAACTAATCCTAATGCTAAAGTCGTAGATAGTAGTTTTAGAGAAAAAGTAACTGAAGAGATTAATAAAGCTTCAGCTTTTGAAGCTATACTTGTAAATAATTCTGGTTATATAACTGAAGGTAGTAAGTCTAATATATTTATGATTAAAAAAGATAAACTTTACACTTCACCCTTAGAGGATGTATTACCAGGAGTAACAAGAGGAAGGATTATAAATTTGGCAAAATCCTTAGGTATTAAGGTAGAAGAAAAAAATATCAATTACAAAGATATAGAAAACTTTGATGCTATGTTTATATCAGGAACATCACCTAAAATACTTCCAATATCAAGTGTAGATAACATACAATTGAGGATTGATAATGAAATAATGCAAGTACTTATAAAAGAATTTAATGAAGAAATAAAAAAATATGTAAATAAGTCTAAAAAATAACGTTTACCATAAATTAAATATTATTCAAAAAATATGAATCTATGATATTATTTATTATATGTATTTAAATAAATAATAAGGGGAACTATTATAAATGCATGAAAGTGAAAAAGTAATAAATTAAAATGGAAGTGTTCGTGTAAAAGAAAATAAGATAATAGTAAGAAATCCTATTTGAAATGGTAATTTTCCTATAACTACTCCACCAACAATAGGTAGTCTGGTAGTCTATATGTTGATGGAGTAATTATAAATAGACCATTGTTAGTAAAAGAAGAAAATATAATTGAATTAAAACTTTTAGGAGCTTTACCAAGTAGTATTAAAGAGATTTCATAGATAGAGAATATAATCTCTTGTATTGATGAAGAACTTTTAGAATTAGAAAAAGATTTTGTTATTGAAGATGATTTAAAAATGGAATACGCTCAAGAATCAAAGATTGATATAGTTGGTAGTATTAATATATCTTGAAGAGGGTTATTTACAAGTAAATTATATGCAAGTAAAACTTGAATTATTTTATAACTCTAAAAGGTTACATTCAACTTTAGAATATAAATCACCTAAGGAATATAGAAAAAATTATTATAAAAATGGGAAAGTTTAAGTTAGAGAGTAATTCTAAGAAAGTCATAGAAAAACGTAGATTCTATAGGTATAATTTACATAAAACACTCCGTATATTTGCTATTTTCAGATTATATTCATATTATTTTTGATGATATTTTATTTATAAATTTTATTCACAATTGATAATAAAAAAGCCCTCTGTTTTTTAACAGGGGGTTTTTCAACAAACTGAAGAAATTCTTAAATGGAGTTTCTAAAATATATAATGTTAGTAATTTCATTCAAATTACATCTCTAACTTTACATTTTACATTTTTCATTGGGCTGATATCTCAGCTCCTTTTTAGCCATTAATAGCTGCTGTTATTGGTGGTACCACTTGTTTCTTTCTTGAAAGTACTCCATCTAAGAATGCAGTACTATCTTTTAAAGTAACATTGAAAGCTTTTTCAGCTATTTCAGGTTTATCTCCAGCTACTAATATTTGAGATCCTTCATTAAGGATATCAGTTAATAATAGTAAAGTCATATCTAAATCAGCTTCTTTAGCTTTGTTATTCATATATGTTAACATTTCATCTTTTAAAGGCATAAAACCTTCTATATCCATAGTGTTAACTTGAGCTATACCAACCTTAGTATCTCCAATTGAAAATGGTTTAAAGTCTTGATTAAAGATTTGTTCAACTGTTTTTCCTTTTAGGGAAGTACCAGCTTTAAACATTTCTTTAGCAAATTCTTCAACATTTATTTCCGCAATTTCAGCAAGTCTTAAGCAAGTTTGCTTGTCTATTGGAGTACATGTTGGACTTCTAAATAGTAATGTATCAGAAATAATTGCACCACATAAAAGTCCAGCTGCTTTTTTTGATGGTCTTATTCCATTTTCAAAGAAGCATTTACCTACTATAGTAGAAGTACTTCCAATAGGTTCACTTCTAAAGTATAATGGTCCATTAGTTTGTATATCAGCAACTCTATGATGGTCAATGATTTCTAAAATATCTGCATCTTCTAATCCATCTACTGATTGGCTTCTTTCATTATGATCAACTTGAATTATTTTCTTTCTGTAATTTGAAATTAAATGATATCTTGACATAGTACCAAGAACCTTTCCATTTTCATCTATTACAGGATAGCTTCTAAATCTAGTTTCAATCATTACTGGTTTTATATCTTCAACTAACTCTTCAGTTGAGAAAGTAACTAATTTATCCTTTATCATAACATATCCAACAGGGATACTTTGAACTATAAGTCTTGATGCTGTAAAGGAATCATGAGGAGTGCTTATTACACTTATATTAGCCTCTTTAGCTTTTTCAATTACATTTGCAGTTGGAACATGTGAACCAGTTATTATCATAAGAGAAATTCCCATATCTAATAATGCACTTTGAACTTCTTCTCTATCTCCAACTATTGCTATATCTCCAGCTTCAATATGATCCTTCATACTTTCAGGTTTCATTGCAGTAACTACTATCTTACCTGGGAAATTATTCGTATTAGAATTTGTATAAATTTCTTTTGCTGATAAAGTATCAACTATGTTATTAAAAGTTGTATTACTTTTTGCTAAGATCTTATTATCCCATATATCCATATAACAAGAAGTTAAGTTTGAAATAGCTAAAACTCCTAATAAATGATTATTTTCATCGGCTACAGGAAGAGTTTTTATGTTTTTTTCTCTCATTATGTTCCAAGCCATTTTTAAAGATATTTCAGGTGCTACAGGAGTTATTCTATCAAAATCAAGATCTCCTACCTTTAATTTTACTGTTTTTAATAGTTTTGGAGCCTCAACTCCAAAATAATCTAAAATATATTGAGTTTCTCTATTTACATTACCAAGTCTAACAGGAATTGCAGGCATATTGCCTGTCTTATTTTTAAATTCAGCATATGCATATGCTGAACATATTGAATCAGAGTCTGGGTTTTTATGACCAGTTACGTATATTACATCTTTCAAGTTATTACCCTCCTTAGTTTATAATTCGTCTATACATATTCTATAGTTATATTTTAATTTTGTAAAGATACCTAATATAAGTATATGCAGAAATTTAAATATATAAACTAAATATTTAAAAGTATAAATAAAATATTAGTTAAAATATATAAAAAAATCATATCTATAGATTTACTAAATATAATATATAGAAACTATTATAAGGAGGACAACCGGTGATACAGGAACGAGAAATGTCAATGGGACTATCTACAAAGGAAGCAGAAAAAAGACAAAAAAACTATGGGTTAAATGAAATATCCCATAAGAAAAAGTCATCACCTATAGTGATATTCTTATCTCAATTTAATGATTTTATAGTTTGGGTATTAATAGCAGCAACGATTATATCTGGGTTAATGGGAGATATGGCTGATGCTATTACAATACTTATTATAGTAGTTGTAAATGCAATTATGGGCTTTGTACAAGAGTATAGGACAGAAAAATCTCTAGAAGCTTTGAAGGAACTTGCAGCACCTACTTGTAAAGTTATTAGAGATGGAATTTTAAAAGTAATAAATTCTATAGAAGTTACTTTAGGAGATTTAATAATTTTAGAAGCTGGAGATAGAATACCTGCTGATGGAAGTTTTATTGAATCATCATCAATAATGGTAGATGAATCACTTTTAACAGGAGAGTCAGTTGGTGTTTCAAAAGACTCAAAAAAAGGAAAAAACCAAGGATTTATGGGAACTACTATATTAAAAGGAAGAGGAGTATTACTTGTTGATAGTATTGGAATGAATACTGAAATGGGTAAAATTGCAAATCTTTTAGATAATATTGAAGAAGAAAAGTCACCTCTTAGAGAGAGACTAGATTCGCTAGGGAAAATTCTTGTTGCACTTTGTTTAGTAATATGTGCAGTTGTAACTATTCTGGGAATAATTAGAGGAAATGAAATTGCAGAAATGTTTTTATTAGGAGTTTCACTAGCTGTAGCAGCTATACCTGAGGGATTAGCAGCTATAGTAACAGTTGCTCTTGCATTAGGTGTTTCTAGAATGCTTAAGAAAAATGCATTAGTTAGAAAATTACCAGCTGTAGAAACATTAGGTTGTACATCTGTCATATGTTCTGATAAAACTGGTACATTAACACAAAATAAAATGACAGTAAAAGAATTATATATTAATGGAAGGATTTATGACTTAGACAAAGAGGAGTTAAAAAACCATTTAACTATAGTAAAGGCTTTTGTTTACTGCAATGATTTCAATTATGATTTAAATAGTAAAAATATAGATAAGGCTCTTTTAGGAGATCCTACTGAAACTGCTTTAGTAAAAGCTTTTTTTAATGAAGTAAATATTTTAAAAGAATTTATGTCAAAGTCTAGCAGAATCTATGATATTCCTTTTGACTCAAATAGAAAGATGATGAGTGTTATAGTAAGAGAAGGTGGTAGAGAAACTTGCTATGTGAAAGGAGCACCAGAAAGAGTAATAGAAAAATGCACAAATATATTAGAAAATGGAGTTGTTAAGCCCTTAACATCTCAAAAGAAGAGACAAGTAGCCTCATATATAGAAGCTATGTCAAATAGAGCTCTTAGATGTATTGCATCTGCTTATAAGGAAACTGGACTAACAAGAGGAGAAGATTTGGAAAAGGACCTAATTTTTATAGGGGTTGCAGGTAGTATTGATCCACCAAGAGTTGAAGTTAGAGATGCAGTATTAAAATGTAAGCTTGCAGGAATACAACCAGTAATGATTACAGGAGATCATAAAAATACAGCATTAGCTATTGCTAAGTCCATAAATATTTGTAATACAGATGATCAAGCTATTACTGGAGAAGAGATAGAAAAAATTAGTGATGAGGAGCTTAGAAAAAAGATAAAAAATATTAGAGTTTTTGCAAGAGTATCTCCACATCATAAACTTAGAATTGTAAAGGCCTTTAAAAAAGAAAATAATATAGTTGCAATGACTGGGGATGGTGTTAATGATGCACCAGCTATTAAAGAAGCAGATATAGGAATTGCTATGGGAATATCAGGTACAGATGTAACAAAAGAAGCAGCTTCAATGGTATTAATGGACGATAATTTTGCAACTATAGTTTCAGCTGTAGAAGAAGGTAGAATCATATATGATAATATAAGAAAATTTATTAGATACTTATTATCTTGTAATTTAGGAGAAGTACTTACAATGTTTTTAGCTTCTATTTTCTATTTACCTAATCCATTAACTCCAATTCAAATATTATTTGTAAATTTAGCAACAGATGGTCTTCCAGCCATAGCTCTTGGAGTTGACCCTCCAGATAAAGATATAATGATGCAACAGCCAAGAGAAAAAGGAGAAAGTATATTTGCAAGAGGTTTGTGGTCAAAGATAGTAATTAGAGGGTGCTTAATTGGAATCTGTACATTATTATCATTTATGACAGGAAGACTATATGGAATGGATTTGGCTACATGTAGAACTATTGCTTTAATTACATTAGTTATGTCTCAACTTTTACATGTATTTGAATGTAGATCTGAAAGACATTCAATTTTTGAAATTAAAGTCTTTAGTAATCCTTATTTAGTTGGAGCGGTATTAGTTTCAATATCAATGGTACTTGCAATACTTTACATTCCTTTCTTATCAAATGTATTTAACACAATAGCATTAACAATAGGTCAATGGGCAATAGTATTGTTTTATTCAGGAGTAATATTTTTAATAAATAGTATTTATCTATTTATAAGGTCTAGATAATAAGTAGTATAAAGATATTTTATAGTAGGAGCTATGATAACAGCTCCTATTTTTTTTGTACTTCTAATAAAAACACTTGTATATGAATAAGAAACATGATAATATAAATAAAGGGATATAAGCCAGGATTTGGGGTGATTTTATGAGGTTTATTAGTACCAGAGGAGGAGAAAAAGATATATCTTCTTCACAAGCAATTATTAATGGAATTTCGAAAGATGGGGGATTATATGTTCCTGAAACCTTTCCGAATTTATTTGAAAAACTTAAAGACAGCACAAGTATAACTTACGAGGAACTTGCTTTAGAAGTCTTAAAAGAATATTTTACAGATTTTAATGATAATGAACTTAAGATTGCTATAAGCAAGGCATATACAAATCGTTTTAAGGTAATAGAAAAAGATGGATTTTTAGAATTATATCATGGACCAACTTCTGCTTTTAAAGATGCAGCCTTATTATTTCTTCCACAAATTATGAGTTTGGCCAAAAAGAAACTTAATATAAATGATGAAATAGTAATTTTAGCAGCAACTTCTGGTGATACGGGAAAAGCAGCATTAGAAGGCTTTAAAAATGTAGATGGATTTAAGGTGATGGTATATTATCCTAAGGATGGTGTAAGCCCTGTACAAGAAATGCAGATGGTTACCCAAGAGGGAAATAATGTTAGAGTAGTTGGAATTAATGGTAATTTTGATGATGCTCAAAAAGGAGTAAAAGAATTATTTGGAGATAACAAGTTTAAAGAAGAGCTAAGAAAAAAGAATTTTATACTATCTTCAGCCAACTCAATTAACATTGGAAGACTAATACCACAAATTATATATTATTTTTATGGATACTTCCAATTAGTCAATAAGCAACAAATAGAAAAGGGGCAAAAAATAAATATAGTAGTTCCTACTGGGAATTTCGGAAACATACTTGCTGCATATTATGCAAGGGAAATGGGGCTTCCTGTTGCAAAGTTTATATGTGCATCTAACGAAAATAATGTGCTTTCTGATTTCTTCAATAAAGGAGTATATGATAAAAGGAGAGAGCTTATTTTAACAGAATCTCCTTCTATGGATATATTAGTTTCATCAAATTTAGAAAGACTTTTGTTTGAAGCAAGTGGTAGGGATTGTAATGAAATAAATAATTTAATGAAAGATTTAAGTTCTAAGGGCGTATATACTGTTAATGAACAAATTAAAAATAACCTAAAAGATTTTTATGGCAATTATGCTAATACTAAGGAAGTCTATAATGCAATAAAAGAGTTATATAATAAAGAGGGCTATTTAATTGATACTCATACTGCAGTAGCTTATGTAGTTTTAAATAAATATATAAGTGAAACTAAAGATGAGACACCATATTTAATTGCTTCTACAGCAAGTCCATATAAGTTTCCAAGGAGCATAGCAAATGCACTAGGATTACAACTAGAAGAAATAGACGATTTTAAAGTAATAGAAAAGATACATGAGTGCTCAAAGGTTCCTATTCCAAGTAATTTAATAGGATTAGATAATAAAAATATAATTCATAATTTTACTTCAGAAACCTATGAATTAAAAAGTACCTTATTAGAATTTTTAGGAGATAATAATGATTAGAGTTAGAGTACCAGCTACGTCTGCTAATATGGGACCAGGCTTTGATACCTTAGGGATAGCTTTTAATCTATATAATGAATTTGAATTTTCAGAAGAAGGTACAACAAATGAATTCTATGGATTTAAAAAAGAATTTTCTAACGAAGAAAATATTGTGTATAAGGCTATGATAACTTGTTTTGAAAAATGCAAGTATAATCCTAAAGGATTAAAAATAAGTTTACTAAAAGAAGATATTCCTATATCTAGAGGATTAGGATCAAGTTCTACTTGTATAGTAGCTGGACTTTTAGGAGCCAATAATATTATGGGCAATCCATTAAGTATTGAGGAACTATTTAAAATTGGAGTTGAAATAGAAGGACATCCAGATAATATAGCTCCAGCTTTTTTTGGGGGAATGGTGGTATCAGTATTAGAAAATGGAGAAGCCGTATATAATAAGATAAATGTTAAAGATGGTCTTAGTTTTATAGCTATAATACCAGATTTTGAATTATCTACATCAACTGCAAGAAAGGTATTACCTAAGGAAGTTAATTTTAATGATGCAATATATAATATAAGTAGGGTTTCTTTAATGATTTCTGCCCTTGTAAGTGGTAAGTTTGATTTATTAAAATATGGTTGTAAAGATACCTTACATGAAAAATATAGAAGTCCATTAATAAAGAATTATGATTTAGTTTATAATAAATGCATATCCTTAGGAGCCTTAAGTTGTTTTTTAAGTGGGGCAGGACCAACTATTATGGTTCTTATAAAAAATGATGAAAAAGAAATAATTGATAAAATTAAAGACTTTTTAAAAGATGAAGGTATTTTGTGGCAGGTTAAAGAGCTTACTATAGATAAATTGGGGGCTATAGCATATAAAGGTGATATTAATGAAGGGTAATTTTTTAATTGTTGATAAAAGAGCGTTACCAGATGTGTATGAAAAAGTAGTAGATGCTAAAAGTCTGTTAAAAGAGGGCAAGGTAAAGGATGTTACTGAGGCTGCAAAAACAGTTAATATTAGTAGAAGTGTATACTACAAGTATAAAGAAACAGTTTTTGATTTAGCAGAAACTGATCAAGGACAGAAGGTAACAATAAATTTAATAATTAATGATAATAAGGGCGTATTATCAGGAATATTAAATTTTATTTCTGAAGAAGGTGGCAGTATAATTACTATTAATCAGGGTATACCAATGAACCAAAAAGCTAATGTAAGCTTAACTATAAATATATCCACTATTAATGGGGATTTAACAACTTTAATGGATGGATTATCAAAAATTAAAGATGTTGAAAAAGTTGATTTTATAGCTATGGAGTAAATATCTAAAAAACTAACATACTAAAAAAGAGATAATTATTATATGAAGGTGACTTGTAGCATTTAAGGTCCCAATGAATATGATATTTATCTCCTTTTTTTTGCTCTTGACCTTTATTTATTTTTAGAAATTTGTTATATTAAGTGTAAATCTATTGTAAAATGCTAAAGGGAGGGATAAACTTTGGAAATTTATTTTGACAATAGTGCAACTACAAAACCTTATAGGGAAGTTATAGAAGAAACAGCAAAAGCCATGGAGGAATATTTCGGCAATCCATCATCTCTCCATAAAATAGGAATAAAAGCTGAAAAGAAAATAACTGAAGCAAGAGAATTTATAGGAAAGAGCTTAAATGCTTCTAAGGATGAAATAATATTTACATCAGGCGGAAGTGAAGGTAATAATTTAATAATAAAGGGATTGGTAAAGCCAGGACATCATGTTATTACTACTGTCTTTGAGCATCATTCAGTATTAATGACATATAAAGAACTAGAAAAGAATGGTGTAAGAGTTACATATTTAAATGTTAATAAAGAAGGGAAAATATCATTAGAAGAATTAAAAAATTCTATTTCAAAGGATACTGTTTTAGTTTCAATTATGCATGTAAATAATGAAATGGGAGCAATTCAGGATATTGAAACCATAGGAAAGTTAATAAAGGAGAAAAGTTCTAGAGCAAGATTTCATGTAGATGCAGTTCAATCCTATGGAAAGCTAAACATAGATGTAAAAAAGATGAATATTGATATGTTAACAGCAGCAGGACATAAGATACATGGACCTAAGGGCGTTGGATTTATTTATCTAAAAAAAGGAATAGTATTAAATCATTTAATAAATGGTGGAAGCCAAGAAGGTGGAATAAGAGGCGGAACACATAATGTACCTGGAATAATTGGTCTATATAAAGCAGCAGAAATAACTATGGAAAATATAAATTCCAGTTTTGAATATGTAAAAAATCTTAAAGAATATATGATAGATAGATTAGGAGAAATAAATAATATAAGAATAAATAGTCCTTTAAAAGAAGACTTTACACCTTATATTTTAAATGTATCTTTCATTGGAGTTAAGGCAGAGGTACTACTACACTTATTAGAAGAAAATGATATTTATGTTGCTACAGGTTCAGCTTGTACTTCAAAAACAAGTGCAGTTCAAGGAAGCTATGTTATTAAAGAGTTAGGATTAAGTAAAGCTGAAGTTGAAAGTGCCATTAGATTTTCATTTTCTAAAAATAATACAAAAGAAGAAGTTGATAAAGCAATAGAAGTGCTAAAAAGTTCACTAACATTTTTGAGGAGAGTAAAAAGATGAATAAATTAATATTAGTAAAATATGCATCAGAAATATTTCTAAAGGGATTAAATAGAAATAAATTTGAGAAGAAATTAAGAGATAATATAAAAAGAAAATTAAAAGGTCTTGAATATTCTTTAATTTCTGATCAAGGTAGATATTTCATTAAGGCAGATAATATTGAAGAAGCTACTGAAAGAGTGAGAAAAGTATTTGGAGTAGCTGAAGTATGTATTGTAACAGAAGTTCCTAGAGATATGCAAGCTATAAAAGAGGAAGCATTAAGAAAGGTTAAAGAAGCTAATCCTAAGAATTTTAAAATAGAAACTAATAGAGCTAATAAAGCCTTTCCTAAGAATTCTTTAGAGACATCTAAAGAAGTAGGTGCTTTTGTAGTTTATAATATGAATGGATTGGAAGTTAAAGTTAAAAATCCAGATTGCCTAGTAAATATTGAAATAAGAGAAAATGCATATATTTATACAACTAAAGATAAAATTAAAGGTGTTGGAGGTCTTCCATATGGAATAAATGGAAGTACTATGCTTATGTTATCAGGTGGAATTGATTCACCAGTAGCAGGATATTTAATGGCTAGAAGAGGCGTTGAATTACACTGTGTATATTATCATAGTCATCCATATACTTCTGAAAGGGCAAAGGATAAGGTTAAAGACTTAGCTAAGATATTATCAAATTATACTGAAAGAGTTAATTTACACATTGTACCTTTTACAGAAATTCAAATGGCTATTATAAATGGTTGTAGAGAAGATGAATTAACTATAATAATGAGAAGATTTATGATGAGAGTGGCATGCTCATTAGCTGAAAAGTATGGAATTCAATCTGTAGCTACAGGAGAAAGTATAGGTCAAGTTGCTAGTCAAACTATGGAAGGCTTAATAGTAAGTAATGATTGTGCTGATAGACCAGTATTTAGACCATTAATAGCAATGGATAAAACTGATATTATGGATATAGCTAGGGAAATAGATACATATGAAACATCAATATTACCATATGAAGATTGTTGTACAATATTCGTTCCAAAGCATCCTAAGACTAAGCCAAGATTAGATTTAATAAGAAAATCAGAAGAAACTTTAAATATAGAAGAATTAGTTAAAAAGGCAATTGATGAAACAGAACTTGTAGTATTTAACTAAAAAAATAACTGTCTCATAATAATGAGGCAGTTATTTTTAATCTTTATTTTAAATGAGAAGCTTATACTATCTTGCTCTCATTCTTGTTGCTTGTTGTCTAGCTTTCTTTAATTGACTATGATCAAATGGTTGTAAATCTTTTTTAGTAGTTAAATTAGCTATATTTGAAATAGTAATAACTTCTGAATCAGCTTTACCTTTTTCACCTTCGATTCCCATAATTATTACCTTATGTCCTTGCTTAACATCAATAAAAGTAGGCTTTTTAAACCATTTTCTAACCTTGTATTGAGTTTTAACTACACCTTTTCCCATATCTGGCTTAATTAAAATATGAGCAGTTAACTTTCTTATAATTCCTAATATGTTTTTTTCTTCGATTTTTACAGATAGCACGGTTCCAGCTGTGCTAGTCATTCTATCACCGTATTTTTCCATGTATGCATCTGTGAAATATTTACTCATTTTATCTTTGAAACCCATAATTAAAACTCCTTCTATATATAAAATATTGTTATATAAACAATTATAATATCAAGCACATTATAACATAATTAGTAAATTAATAAAACAAAAAAATATATTATTATTTTATTATATAATTTCATTTTTATAGATTTTATTAAATATTTTAATATGAAGTTCTTCATCTAAGATAATTCTATTAAGAATGGCAATAATGCTTTCATTTTCAATAATAGTAGCAATTTTTCTGTATTCATTAATTAGTTCCTTTTCATTATTTATATTATTTATAAGTATATTTTTAAGTGTTGTATCTGTATTTATATATTTAGAATTCCAATAAAAGTATTTATTTCTTTTTTCAATAATAAAGGAAGGATTTCCTCCTAAAGAAATAATTATATCTCCTAGAATATCTAAATGCTTTTTTTCAACTAAGGAAATTTTATTGAAAACTTCCTTTAAGTAGGATTTCACTAAAAAGTGTTGATAGTTATATTGATTAACTAAAGTTAATTCTGAATATATGCCACAATAACAATTTTTAATTAGTTTTGCATAATATAAATTTTTTTCTTTAATATCAATTTCAGGATAAGGCAGCATTATAGAACAGTCTTCTTTAAAATCTATATAATCTCTTTTCAATATATCATCTCCATTAAATAATAAGTATTATATTATATGAAAGAATATTGTAGTGTGATATAATTTGTAACATCATATTATTTAAGAAAGGAAGATAAAATTGGAAATAATATTTAACGAAATAACAAAATCAGCTTTATTAGAACTATTAGAAAAAAGTACAAATAATAATATAAGAATAAAAGTTGCTTCCATAGGATGTGGGAAACCTGCATATGATCTTTATGCTGATTATGTTTCAGAAGATGATATTGTAATTACAATAAATGAAGTTAATTTTGTAATTGCAAAGAAAGATAAAAAAATCTGTGATGGAATTGAAATAAAATATAATAAAGAAGTCTATAATAATGGGTTTTATGTAAGAAGTTTATAAAACTTTTTAAAACTTATAATTAAAATGTGATTATTGTGTATAAAATATATACCATTAATAAATAATTATGATATTATATAGATTAGAAGAAATTCTAGTCTATTTTTTTATGTAAAGATTGGGGGAATAAAAATATGGAAAGTTTAAAGATAATACCTGAAGCTAAAGAGGCATTACCTTGGGAAGGAAAAGTTTGTAATTGCTTAGGAGATTCAATTACATATGGGTATGATCCTGATGATCCAAGTGGAAGATTAGATAATCCATGGCCAAGTCAATTAGAAAAGTTATGCGGATTTTCTAAAGTAAATAACTATGGGATAAGTGGTGATACTGTTGCGAAATTTGAAGGAAAGAATTCAATGTCCAAAAGATATGTAGATATGGAGCAAGCAGATGTGATAATATTCAAAGGTGGAGTAAATGATTTTTCACTTGACGTACCTTTAGGAACATTTGACCCTAATAGTACGGATACAACTAATTATTATGGTGCCTTAAATGTAATATTCAAAGGATTATTAGTTAAATATCCTACTTCTTCTATAATGGTTATGACGCAGTTAGATTGGATTAATGGGGATATCCCTAATGCTAATGGAAATAAATTAGAAGAATTTAGAGAAGCTGTTAGAGAAGTAGCTAAATATTACTGCATACCAGTTTTTGAATTAGCACTAGAAGCTGGATTTACTCCTAAAATTGAAGGGCAAAAAACTGCATTAATTCCGGATGGATTACATCCAAATCAAGCAGGAGTAAATATTATGGCTAGGAAAATATCTAAGTATGTAAATAATAGATTATAAGATAGTTAAAAGATATAGTAGGTAGAATATACATAGTTCATTGGAGAAGCAATAGATTTATCAATAAAAAATAAATCCAGTTTAATAATATAAAACAAATATTTTAAGATGACATAGAATTACTTAGTTAATAATTTATAAAGTCGTAAATAAAATATAATATATTAGTTTTAACTTATTTTGGGCTGTTGCATGAGTGAAGTGGAAAATCTGTTAGGACAGCTCTCTTTTTCTATATAAGTAGGAATTATTTAAATATTTCCCAATAAAAGTATAATATCTTTAAAAAAGACCTACTTTAATAAACCTAAAAAAAGCTTTTATTCACGATATAGGTATTTAAGAGATAATATTAACTTTAAAGGGAAAAGATTATGATATTACAAGTTCAACTAAAGTATTTGATACTAAACAAGGTGGAGTAAGTAATAGTTAAATAATAAAATATTAATTTAAAGGTCTAGTAGCTAAGAAAAATCTTACTTACTAGCTTTTTTATTTTAAAAATATCCAAGAAATCAAATAAATTTGATAAATTACTAATAATTGATAATTAAACACACTTTATTCAATATATGGACAAGTTTGTAAAAATGTGTAAAATAAAAGAATAAAAAATAAAGAAAGAGCTCGAAATATGGCTACCAATCTACAAGAGTTCTAGCTTATGTCCTATATATTGACATAAGAGCATAGAAAAATGGAGTTATCTTCCATGCAATCCTAGAACTCTAGGATTAAACAAATGATGAACTTTAAGATTTAAGATAATAAAATATTTAGAGTAAAGGAGAAATGAAAATGAGCAAAATTAGACTATTCAAAGGATTACTAGAAAACAAAGCAGTTCAAAACGTTATAGTTAAGAAAGGATTAAAAGTAGCAATAGCTGGATTGTTAATGAGTTCAATTTCAGCCACTTTTATAGGATGTGGTGCCACTAAATCAGAAAATAAGGAAGTAAACAGTAAGCCTGCTATTGAGGAAAAAGCTGATGAGCAAAAGGAAGATAAGAAAGATGAAAGCAAGGTAGAGGATTCAGTATCAGAAAATAAAAATACAGAAAGCAAAATTGCTTCTAATGATACTAAACCAAGTATACCGGTTCAAGCTAATATTGGAACTGGAAAAGGCGATTACATAGTAGAGAATAATAGTGAAACTACAATACTACCAGTTACTGAAAATCAATCTCAAGGTGAAACATCAATACAAGGTACAGTAACACCTGTTAAAGATGAAAAGGAAGAATCTACTCCTCAAGGTACAGTTGAAGAGAATCCAACACCAGAAGTACCAGTGGAAACTCCAAAACCTGAGCCACCAGTAGTTGAAGATCCAAAACCAGAAGAATCAGTAGTTGAAGAGCCAACTACATATACTGAAGAAGGATATTTAACTCAACTAACTAAGGAGCATGAAGATGAGGTTTTAGTTGATTTATATAAACTTGCATTAGCAGATGGCTATTTTGCAGAAACTACTGAAGCTAAGAGTGATGATGAGTTTGTTGAGTTAACAAGACTTACTGTTCCTGCGCATGAGTTAAATGGTTCTAGATTTGAGTGGGAAAAATTAAAAGCTGGTATTAATCCAGAAATTAAAACTATTAAATTTGTGATAGAAACTGAAGACGGTGAAGTTGAAGAAGTATCTAATTTCAGATCTCTTACAAATATATTAAATAGTTTTGCTTATGCACCTAAAGAAAAACAAGTAGAGTTTGATATAGTGGTATTAACTCATGAAATAAGATATGATTTAAATAATGATGGTTATGAAGATAATAAATATCTAACTAAAGAAGGATTACCTAGCAGCCATTACGATTTAGTAATAGAAAGATTTACTAAGGCATTAACTGCAAAAGGCTTTACAGAAGCTATGGGTTTCTCAGATAGAGATTATTACCTTGAAACTGTAAAAGTTCCATTACATGCATACAATGGTTTAAAAGATTTCGAAATCAATACTTTAGTTGATATACTAACTAAAACTAAATCTACAAAATTTAAAGTATATGCAAATTCTCGTGGTGATATAGAAAAAGACCATATGTGGATAATGCTATACTTTGATGGAAATAATGAAGATGCAAATAATGATGGTTACAAGGATTCTTTATTATTAGATAGTTACACAGATTATATGTTGTCTAATCTTGATTTCTATTATAACTTAGCATTAGAGAAAAGAGTAGGTGAATTAGCAGAGCCTTATGAAGGTGCTACTAGTTTAGGTACAATAGCTTTCCCTATGAGCTATGAAAATAATAGTAATTTTGAAAATGATAAGTTAGCTGATTTCTATAGAACTTTAGATGCTGATAATATTTTCTATACATTAACTGGAAATAATGATACTCATCAACTGGTATTTGAATTCTTCGGAACACCAAGAACTGAAGAAGTTACACCAGACCCAGTAGAAGGTGAAGTTACACCAGTTGAGAATACTGCACCAGTATTAGAGTGTTTAGATAAAATTGAAATAGTTACTGGAACAGAAATTACTGCTGAACTTTTACAAGTACATGTTACAGATAATGAAAATGATGAAGTTACTGTAAATATAGATACTAAGGGCCATAACTTCAATGAACCAGGTTCTTATGGGATTACTGTTACTGCAACTGATAGTAAAGGAGCATCTACATCAAAGGATGTGATAGTTAATGTAAAAGGAGATGCTAGTACAGAGTATACTCAAGACACAGAATATGCTAATGCTCTTAATCAAGAAATATTAAGATTAGTTAATATAGAAAGAGAAAAAGCTGGAGTGCCTGCATTAGATTGGTTAGATGCTATAGAACCTTATGCTACTGCTAAATCTTTAGATATGATTAAAAATAATTATTTTGATCATATAGACAAGCAAGGTAGATATACTTATAATGACATGTTAGATAATGGATTTATGTTCTTAGGTTGGGGTGAAAATATCATAACTGGTCATAAGAGTGATGTTGCTTCTACAGCTAAGAATCTAGTAGATAGATGGATGGCTTCAACAGGTCATAGAGAAAATATATTGAATGCAGATTTCAATAAGACAGGTGTTGGAGTGTTTGTTATTGGTGATAAAGTTTATGGAACACAAATATTTATAACACAATAATTAGTGGGTGCTATATGCACCCTTATTTAAATAAACTACATAATTTGGGGGAATGTAATTATGAATAAACAATTAAAGGAAGATATTAAGAATATATTTAAAGATAAAAAGAAAGTTGTTGGAGTAACTGTAGCAGGGGTCTTAGTCCTAGCTGTAGCTGGTACCGTAATAGGTGTGAATCTTAGTGAGAAAGGCAAAACTACAGAAGTTACTGTTACAGAATCAAAGGTTAAAGAAAACGTGGATGGTATGGTCAAAGACCAGTTAGACCTTTTAGATAAGGAGTTTAAAAGTTTAGAATTTCCAGAAATGGAAGGTAATATAAAAGATTCTTATGATAAAGTAGTCAAGGCTTTCAAGGATGCTGTAGCATCTAAAGATGTTGAAACTGCTACTACGTCTTTAGAGGAACTTAGAATTATTAAAGACCAAGCAGAATCTAACCTAGCTAAAAAGGAAGAGGAACAGAAAAAAGAAGAAGAAGGAAAGAAAAAGGAAGAGGAACAACAAACTAATGAGAAAGCTAGTAGTCAAGAGGGATCACAATCTAGTGATGTTAAAGCACCTCCTGTAGAATCATCTAGTAATTCTCAAGTAGCTAGTTCTCAAGGAGCAAGCGGTGGAAGTGCTTCAATTGGTGGAAGTGTTAGTAAACCTACTCCACAACCAGAACCACAGCCACAACCTCAACCTCAGCCTCAACCTCAACCAGAACCACAACCTCAACCCGAACCGCAGCCTCAACCACAACCAAGTGGCGAGCCAGATGCTAATTATAAAGCTACTTATAAGCAAGCAGTAATTGATAAGATAAGTAGTTATGGTGGTGTGTATACTCCAGGACACCGAGGTATGGGTTCTTATAGTAGAGGTGCAACACCTAGTCCTAACCCATATACCGCAGGAACAACTACTGGTGATATTATATCAGTATATATTTCTAATGGTATGCCTTTCGATGTTGAGATTTGGTGGGATGGTTCTAGTATAGGTGCTAGAATGTATTATTAATTAGTAGAAGATTTGGTAGGGTCATATTAGGCCCTACCAACTTTTGATATAGATATAAAATAGGGAGGGATTAAATGAAATCCAAAATGACTCGGTTTTTAGCTTTACTACTATCAGTATTGTTTGTGTTTGGTTTATTAACTATAAATCCTAGTAAAGCTGAAGAACCAACAAATAATAAAGAAACAGTAGACAATGGAACAGAACCTGTAGTTCTAATGGACGGATTATCTCCAGAAAAATATTATGAGAAACAAGCAATAGAAATTTATATGTAAATTTGTTAATAAGGATATATAAAATACTTTAAAAGTAATGATTATATACATATTTTAGAATGAAATAATAGCAAAGAGTTAAAGTCTTAATATAGAGTATAACTTTTTAAAAACTCTTTTTTAGCGAGGAAAATAAAATATTCTAGAATAACATTCAATTATTAGTTATATTTTATGTAAGAAGTTTATAAATTATATATCAGGGAAGGTAGAGTTAATTAAAAACTATCTAAAGTATATAAAAATTGGAGCTATGCTAACTAAGCACAGCTCCTTTTCATAATATTAAGAGGATACTAATTATCGTATCCTTTTATATTTTTAACATACTTACTTAATATTATTCAAATTAAATTTATTTAGTGAAACAATAGACCTAATAAACATATTATGTATTATCCATACAATACGATAAAAGGAGAGAAAATACAAATGAAAATATGTTTAAAGAAGATTAGGAATATGTCAGCATGCAATGAATATAACTTAATTATTTGTGCTGATGGAGGAATTGGAAGGCAAATAAGAAGAAACTTACCAAAATGTATATGTGGTGATGGAATAAAGATAAACATTATAGTTACTGGATGTGATGGAGTTTTGGAAGCTCCAGCATTACCATGTAATAACTTAGTTGCTATTTCAAGCCCTATAAAGGTCTTAAGAAATAATCCATGTTGTAAAAAAGAATCTGAATCATTTTGTAATGACTTTGATAATGATTGCTTTGACTTTAATATGGAAAGCTTTAAAGATAGTTGCAATATGGATATAAGTTCTTTAACTAAGAGATTTGAACCACAAGAATATGCAATAATAGTTAGATCCTTTAATCCAAGCATATCACAATTTTTATGTGAATTTCCTCAAATGTTTATAACTGACTGCGAAAATACTGTTAAATTAATTATAATCTTTGATAAAAATGGTAGTGTGTTTGGACCACAATGTATAAATAATTGTGGAGGTGGATGTAACTTTGGAGGAAATTGTGGATTTGGTGGCAACTGTGGTTGTGGAGGCGGCTGTGGATTTGGCGGTGGCTTCGGTTGTGGTTGTGGAGGTGCCTGTGGCTGTGGCTGTGGATTATTTGGCTTAGCTGCACTTGCTTTATTATTCTGTTGTTAGCTACAAACTACAAAGGATAAATTTTATTGCCAAGATAAGATTTTCTTACCTTGGCTAATTTATTTATATTATTTAATGTTTATATTATTTGATGTTTATATTTTGTTATGAAAATGACACAATATTTATAGTATAATAATAATGGGGAAATAAATTGCTTAAGTAAAGTGAGGGAGTATTAACATGGAAAAACTTCTTGAAGACAGAATTTATATGACTATTGAGAACTATAGAAATGCTAAGATGAATTTAAGAAATGATGGAGATTTAATAAATCATTTTGCAGCTTTAATTTTTACGCACTATGAAAAAGAAATACCTTACTATAGGGTAAAGGAAATTAGAAAATATATAAAGGCATCATCTTCTAGGGTATCATCATTTAGAGGAGATATGCTATATATATTATCTTTATTAATAGCATTAGAAGATAAAAACGAAAAAGAATTGATTAGTGATATATATGAAGTAGAAGAAATACTGAAAGATGAAGGGTTTAATGAGTGTGATCATTTAGTTTTAACTTCCTTTGTTTTAGCTAAGTATGGAAAAAATAAAAATAAACATATTGTAGCAAAAAAGATGAAAGAAGTATTTATATTACTAAAAGAGAAATACTATAATATAACTGGGGAAGATGATTATTTAGTATGTGCATTATGGGCTTTAAATGATATTGACATAAATACAATAGATGAATTTATAGAAACCATTTATAATTACATGACAAATTTAAATATAAAATCTAAAAATGGAATACAAAGCTTAACAAATGCAATAATGCTTAATGGATCTTCAGGACATATGTATAAAACTCTTGAATTTATATTACAAATGGAAAAGAAAGATATAAAGATAGCACAACAATTTTTACCTCTTTTAGGAGTATTGTCTACTAGAGATGTTAGAAATACTATTAATTTAATAGATGGAGTAATAAACATCCTATGTGAAGAAGAAAGTGAATATGAATATTATATGGATAAAGGCTTTAGAACTATTATTGCTATTACAATAATATCTTTTACTACAATTCATGAAGAAAGAAATTATATAGACGAATTATTAGCACAAGGGGTATATTGCCTTATAAAGTCTAAGAATAAAGGAATGTTTGAAGCAGCCTTAGCCTAAAGGAGTTATAATGGAGAGGTTGATATTACATGTAGATATGGATGCCTTTTTTGCATCAGTAGAACAACTTGATAACAAGAATCTTAAAGGAAAACCAGTAATAGTTGGTGGAGTTAGTGAAAGAGGTGTTGTATCAACATGTTCATATGAAGCGAGAAAATATGGAATACATTCTGCAATGCCAATATTCATTGCAAGAAAATTATGTCCACATGGTATATATTTGAGAACTAGAATATATAGATACAAAGAAGTGTCAAGTGAAGTATTTAATATATTAAAAGATGTAACTGATATTATAGAACCACTTTCTATTGATGAAGCTTATTTAGACATTACTAATAGTAGATTTAATTCTGGTATTGAAGCAGCTAATTATATAAAAAGTAGAGTTTTAAAGGAAATAGGGCTAACTATTTCAATTGGAATTTCATACAATAAATTTTTAGCAAAATTAGCTTCTGACTGGAATAAGCCAAATGGTATAAAGATAATAACAAAGGATATGGTTCCGGAAATTCTTTTACCCTTTCCAGTTTCTAGAATTTATGGATTAGGGAAAAAATCTGCTGAAAAACTGAATAATATGGGAATTTTTTTAGTTAAGGATCTTTACGATATGCCAAAAGAATTTTATATAGAATATCTAGGAAAATATGGTTTAGAAATCTATGATAGAATAAGAGGAATAGATAATAGAGAAGTTGAAGCTCAAAGGGATAGAAAGTCTTATGGTAGAGAAAAAACATTAAAAATAGATACAAAAGAGAAAGAGGATTTATTGGAATATTTATATGATTTCTCAAAAGAAATAAGTAATCAATTAATAAGAGAAAATCTTGAAGGTAAAACTATAACAGTAAAATATAAAACAGAAGATTTTCAAAGTCATACTAGAAGTAAAACCTTAAATTTTTATACAAATAATTATAAGGATATATATAAGGTTTGTGAGGAAATACTAAATAATGAAGAAATAAAGGAAAATATTAGATTAATAGGAGTTACTGTATCATCTTTTAAAGAAAATACTGTGGAGCAATTAACTTTATTTTAAAATTACTTTAATTATTATTGACTTTACTATATAATGAGATTGTTTGGAACAGAATTATCTATAGAGGAGGATATCTTTTATGAACAAGAAAGATTTAGCGAGAATGATTGATCACACTATCTTAAAAGCTGAAGCTACAGAAAAAGAAATTGAAATGTTATGCAAAGAAGCTTTACAATATAATTTTGCATCAGTATGCATAAATCCATCAATGGTGGAAAAGGCTGCTGGATTATTAAAAGATAGTGAGGTAAAGATTTGTACTGTAATAGGATTTCCTTTAGGTGCAACTACAACTGAAGTTAAGGCTTTTGAAACAGAGGATGTAATTAAAAAAGGTGCAACTGAAGTTGATATGGTTATTAATGTCGGAAAGCTTAAAGATGGAAATTTAGAATATGTGAAAAAAGATATAGAAGCTGTTGTTAATGCTGCAAAAGGAAAAGCTTTAACAAAGGTTATTATAGAAACTTGTCTTTTAACTGATGAAGAAAAAGTTACAGCTTGTAAATTATCTAAAGAAGCAGGTGCAGATTTTGTTAAGACATCAACAGGATTTAGTACAGGTGGAGCTACTGCAAGTGACATAAAATTAATGAGAGAAACAGTTGGTAAAGAGCTTGGTGTTAAAGCTTCTGGTGGAGTAAGAAGCTTAGAAAATGCAATGGCTATGATTGAAAATGGTGCTACTAGAATCGGGGCATCAGCATCAATTGCTATTTGCGAAGGTACAAAATCAAATTCTACTTACTAATTAATAGGAGCTGCTACAACAGCTCCTTTAATATTAAATTCTTAAGAATTAACTAAAGATAAAGGAGACAAAATGAATTATATATTATTAATAATAGGATTTATCTTACTTATAAAAGGAGCAGATATATTTGTAGATGGAGCTTCTAATATTGCAAAAAAATTTGGTATCCCATCAATAGTTGTAGGCTTAACTATTGTTTCACTTGGAACTAGTGCACCAGAACTTGCAGTAAGTTTGATTTCATCATTGGAAGGTAGTAACGGAATAACTATTGGAAATGTATTAGGCTCCAATATATTTAATACATTGATGGTACTTGGCTTAACATCAATAATTATGCCGATATTAATTAAAAAAAGTACAGTTATTAAGGACTATGTAGTAAATATATTAGTAACAATATCTCTGTTAATTTTAACTTTTGGCAGAACATTATTTAATAAAGAACCAGGATTAAGTAGGTTATCAGGAATAATTTTATTAATGGGATGCATAGCCTATACAATTTACTTAATTAAAAGTGCTAAAGATGAAAGTGAAGACAGTGAGAAACATGAAGAAATAAAAATTTTCAATTCATGTATTAGAATATTAATTGGAATTATAGGAATAATTTTAGGTGGGAATTTAGTAGTAAATTCAGCTTCAAATATAGCTTATTCTTTTGGCTTAAGTGAAAAATTAGTAGGATTAACTATAGTAGCTATAGGTACATCTCTTCCAGAATTAGTAACTTCTATGATAGCTGCAACGAAAGGAGAAAATGATATAGCAATAGGAAATGTTCTTGGATCTAATATATTCAATATATTATTGATATTAGGAGTTTCTTCAAGTATTAGTCCAATTGTAATTTCTTCAGCTCTATTTATAGATATAATATTTTTAATAGGGGTATCAATACTACTTGGTATTTTTATGTTTAAAGGGAAAAAAGAAAAATTATATTTAGGAAGAATAGAAGGGGCCATCTTAGTTTTAATATATATAAGTTATATGGTATATATAATTTTTAGAAATTAGTTTGGAAATAAAAACATTACATTTATTATTAATCCATATCTTCAACATTTTTTATAACATTAAAACTCTATAAAAGTAAACAATAATAGTGTAAGGTTATAGGAGGTGTTTATAATGAGTAAATGTGGATGCGAAAATAAAAGTAAAAAGAAAGAAGAAAAAAAATATGATTCTGGTTGCAGCTGCCATGGTGCTGAAAAAACTGCTACCAATAATCAATGGGGAAAATAGTGGTAAATTAATTCTTCAAAACTTATAGAATTATAAAAGTAACTCGACAATTATGTCGGGTTACTTTGTTTTTAAGCCACCTTTTAGTTGTTCTTTTGCTCTATATTTTAATTCTGCTTTTCTCATATATGC
>NZ_JBNPON010000055.1:0-22369 GCF_050315195.1 Clostridium sp. SGI.024
CTATAAATATAGGAGGGGAAGATATGGATTATGATATTCTTATATTAGGTGGAGGAATTATAGGCTGTGCTGTAGCCTACGAGTTATCTAAGTATAATTTTAATATAGCAGTAATAGAAAGAGATTATGATATAGCAGATGATATATCTTTTGTAAACACATCTATTGTATATGATGGCTCTGAAACATCAGATGATGTAATGGCTAGATATGAATATATAGGTAATTCAATTATGCAAAAAACATGCAAAAAATTTAATGTTCCCTTTAAAAAAATAGGAGCATTAAGAGTTGTAAATGATGATAATGGAGTTAAAAAACTTGAGGAAATGTATGAAAGGGCTAAACTTAGAGGAATAGATGGAGTTTATTTAATAGATGATAAAGATGCTTATGATATAGAACCTAATATAAAACATAATATTAAGAAAGGGCTTTATTCAGAAAATATAGGAATAGTAGCTCCTTATGATTTAGCTATATCATATGCAGAAGTAGCATTTGATAATGGAGTTATTTTTAGATTAGAGGAAGAGGTATTAAATATTCAAAATTTATCCAAGGGGTTTAGGGTTACAACTAATAAAAATAAGTTTAGTTGTAAAGTAGTTATTAATACTATACCACACGAGATATATATTAAAGAGAATGGTAAAGTTGAAGATAAGAACGAAGATGGGGAAAATGGAAAATTCAAAAATATGAGCTATCTATTAGTAGAAGATAATTATAAAAATAAGTTAAATAAAATAGTTATAGAAACTCTTGATAAAGATACATTTATTTTAAGTACACCTACAACAACTACAGGAACTTTAATAGGAATTAAAAGTACTGAAAAAACTAGTTTAAGTGATAATCTATTTTATGCTAATAAGTTGTTAAATAATTTAAATCATAAGAATATTAGTAATCTTTTTAGAGAAAGTTACAATAAGGATTCTATGTTAATAGATGAAAGTGAAATTGATAAAGGATATATTAGAGTAACAGGAACCCATTATGGAAAAATAACTATAGCACCAGCTATAGCTAAAATGATTTGTGATACTATTGCTAATAACTTAAACTGCACTCTAAAAAAGAATTTTATAGATAAAAGAAGAGAAGTATATAAGTTTAGAGAATTAGGAAAGAGAGAAGCAAATGAAGTAATTTCATTAGATAAGAGATATGGGAAAATAATTTGTGTATGTAATAACATTTCTGAAGGGGAAATAGTAGATTCAATAAGGAGACCACTAGGTGCTAGAACTGTAGAAGGTGTAAAGAGAAGAACTGGCTCAGGATTTGGTAATTGTCATGGATCTTATTGCTTAGAAAAGATAGTAAATATATTAGCTAGAGAACTAGATAAAAATGTAACTGATATAGTAGATGATTCTAAAGATTCTAAGATAATTTCAAGTAGAATAAAGGAGTTTGAAGATGTATAACATAGATGAAAATAATAAGGCTATATTTACATCAGTAGTTAGAGTTAAGGGAAGTGATAAATATAGGGTGGTATCTGTTAAATCTAGCGAAAAAGTAGATATAAATATTTGGAGAGAGTTATCTAAAGTATTGGGAAGAATATATGTGAGTATCCCAATAAATGCAGGAGACATAATATGTAAGAACATACTTAATACAGGAGTAGATATTTTATGTACAAGAGACTTATGTGATGACTAAATAAGTTATTGACATTGATATTTTTTTATAATATATTAAGAATAAATATAAGAAACTGTTGAAGAGGCTAGTAATATCAATATTTGCTTTAAGAGAGTCGATGGGTGCTGTAAATCGATAGTGATATGATATGAATCCACCTTGGAGGGACTGTGATGAGCAGTACGGTACAAACCGTTAAATTATTTGAGAGAGTAGCATTTTTATTATGCTACTAATTAGGGTGGCAACGCGGAGCTTTTCGTCCCTTTTCGGGGAAGAAGAGTTCTTTTTTATTGAAAAAAATAAAATTATAAAATATTAGGAGGTATAAATAATGTTAGATTTAAAATTTGTAAGAGAAAATCCAGAGATAGTTAAAAAAAATATAAAAAATAAGTTCCAAGATAGTAAGCTTCCATTAGTAGATGAGGTAATAGAATTAGATAAAAATCTTAGAGAAGCTAAGCAACAAGCTGAAGCTTTAAGAGCTGATAGAAATAAACTATCAAAACAAATTGGGGCTTTAATGGCACAAGGAAAAAGAGAAGAAGCAGAGGAAATGAAAAAGAAGGTAACTGAAAATTCAGAGTATCTATCTCAGCTAGAAGCTAAGGAATCAGAATTAGCTGAAAGAGTTAATACTATAATGTTAACTTTACCAAATATAATTGATCCAAGTGTTCCAATCGGTAAAGATGATAGCCAAAATGTAGAAGTTGAACGTTTTGGAGAACCTATTGTTCCAAGTTTTGAAGTTCCATATCATACAGAGATAATGGAAAAATTAAGTGGATTAGATTTAGATAGTGCTAGAAAAGTTGCTGGAAGTGGATTTTACTATTTAATGGGTAATATTGCTAGATTACATTCAGCTATAATTTCTTATGCAAGAGATTTTATGATTGATCGTGGATTTACTTATTGTATTCCTCCATATATGATACGTAGTGAAGTTGTAACAGGAGTTATGAGCTTTGCTGAAATGGATGCTATGATGTATAAAATTGAAGGAGAAGATTTATATCTAATTGGAACAAGTGAACACTCTATGATAGGTAAATATATAGATACTATATTACCAGAAGAATCATTACCACAGACTTTAACAAGTTATTCTCCTTGTTTTAGAAAAGAAAAGGGAGCTCATGGAATAGAAGAAAGAGGAGTATATAGAATTCATCAATTTGAAAAGCAAGAAATGATAGTTGTATGTAAACCAGAAGAAAGTATGGATTGGTATGAAAAACTATGGAAATATACTGTAGATTTATTCCGTTCTTTAGATATACCAGTTAGAACTTTAGAATGTTGCTCTGGAGATTTAGCAGACCTTAAAGTTAAATCAGTAGACGTAGAAGCATGGTCACCAAGACAAAAGAAATATTTTGAAGTAGGAAGTTGTTCAAACTTAGGAGATGCACAAGCACGTCGTTTAAAGATTCGTGTAAACTCTAAAGAGGGAAAATACTTTGCTCATACATTAAATAATACAGTTGTTGCACCACCAAGAATGTTAATAGCATTTTTAGAAAATAACTTAAATGAAGATGGTTCAGTAAATATTCCAACTGCACTTCAACCATATATGGGAAATATGAAGGTAATTAAGTAATTTAAATTTTAAAGACTAAATCTATATTTTTAGATTTAGTCTTTCTTTGTTATAAAGATTAAATCTAAAAAAGATGAAAGTAATATGCACTGTATTTCCATATTTTTATTTGTTGAGTAATTATGAAAATTATGATATTTTATTAATGGGTAGTATTAGAATATAAACTGCACCATCTTATAATTTTTTTTTAGGCAGCTCATATCTAGTAGAATGAGACTTTATTTTAATAGATATCATACTCTTTTTTATAGGAGGTGATAATAATGAAAATAGGATTTATAGGAGCAGGAAAAGTTGGATTTTCCATGGGAAAGTACCTGAAGGATAAAGGAATTAATGTTACGGGATACTATAGCAGAAATGAAAATTCATCATTAGAAGCTTCATTATTTACCAATACTAATCAATATAAGGAATTAAAAAATCTAGTCGAAGAAAGTGATACTATTGTTATTTCAACACCAGATGATAAGATTCTGGAAGTGTGGAATAAAATAAAGAATCTGTCTATAAAAAACAAATTTATTTGTCATTTAAGTGGAAGTTTATCGTCAAATATATTTTCAAATATAAGTCATTATGGGGCATATGGCTATTCTATTCACCCAATATTTCCAATATCAGATAAATATAATTCTTACAAATCTCTAAAAAATGCATTTATAACCATAGAAGGTGATAGGAAGTATATAAATGAAGTTAAATTATTTATAGAATCCTTAGGAAACAAAACAAAAGTATTAGAAAAAAGTGATAAGACTTTATATCACTTAGCTTCAGTTATTTCAAGTAATTTAATAATTGGGCTTATTAATATTTCTTTAAATTATCTTAAAGAATATGGATTTACAGAGAAAGAGGCAATTAATGCATTATATCCATTAATTAAGGAGAATATTGAAGGAATAAATAATAAGGGAGTAATTAATAGTTTAACGGGACCTGTAGAAAGAGGAGATTTTAATACTATTAATAGGCATTTATTAAATATAAAAGAAGAGGATAAAGATATATATATAAGTCTGTCTAATAAAATTTTAAGTTTAGCATTAGAAAAAAATAAAGATAGAGATTATGGGAAAATTAGGGAAATTCTAGGAGGAATATATGAAGAACACAGTGGTTACTTTTAGGAATGCTAAAAGAAATAATGAAAAGATTACTATGTTAACAGCTTATGATTATTCAATGGCTAAGTTAATTGATGAATCAGGAATAAATGGAATATTAGTTGGTGATTCATTGGGAATGGTTTGCTTAGGATATGAGGATACACTATCTGTAACTATGGAAGATATAATACATCATACAAAAGCAGTAGCAAGAGGAGCAAAAAATGCGTTAATAGTTGCTGATATGCCTTTTATGTCTTATCAGACATCAGTTTATGATGCAGTTGTTAATGCAGGGAGATTAATAAAAGAAGGAAGAGCACAATGTGTAAAGCTAGAGGGTGGCTTAGAAGTATGTGATAAGATAGAAGCTATAGTAAAAGCTTCTATACCAGTTATGGCTCACATAGGATTAACACCTCAATCAGTAAATGCTTTTGGAGGCTTTAAAGTTCAAGGAAAGGATGAAGAAGCTGCTAGAAGATTAATAGAAGAAGCAAAGGCTGTAGAAAAGGCAGGAGCTTTTGCAGTAGTTTTAGAGTGTGTTCCTGAAAAGTTATCAAGGCTTATTACTGAATCAATAAGTATACCTACTATCGGTATTGGAGCAGGGGTAAATTGTGATGGACAAATACTTGTTTATCAAGACATGTTAGGCTTATTTAGTGATTTTACACCTAAATTTGTAAAAGAATATGCAAATCTTGGAGATGAGATGAAGAAAGCTTTTGCTAGTTATATAAATGATGTGAAAGATTGTAGTTTTCCGGGAGAAGAGCATAGTTTTAAAATAAGCGATGAAGTTATAGAAAAGCTATATTAAAAGGAGATAATTATGAAGGTTATTAATAATATTAATGAGCTAAGAGACTTAGTTAGAGAATGGAAGAAAGAAGGATTGACTATAGGATTTGTTCCAACTATGGGGTATTTGCATGAAGGTCATGAGAGCTTAATAAAAAGAGCTTCTAAAGAAAATGATAAATCTATTGTTAGTATATTTGTTAATCCTACACAATTTGCACCTAATGAGGATTTAGAGAGCTATCCTAGGGATTTAGAAAAGGACAAAGAATTATGTAATAGAAATAATGTAGATATTATATTTAACCCTACTCCAGAGGAAATGTATTGTGATGATTTCGTTACCTTTGTAAATATGAATGGTTTAACAGAAGGATTATGTGGTAAGAGTAGACCGACTCATTTTAGAGGTGTATGTACAGTTGTAACTAAGCTATTTAATATAGTAAAGGCTGATAGAGCTTATTTTGGAGAAAAAGATGCACAACAATTAGCAGTAATAAAGAGATTAGTAAGGGATCTAAATATAGATATAGAAATTATAGGTTGTCCAATCGTTAGGGAAGAAGATGGATTAGCTAAAAGTTCTAGAAATGTTTATTTATCTAAAGATGAAAGAGCTGCAGCAATAGTATTAAATAGAGCATTAAAAGAAGCCCATAGACTTATTAATAATGGAGAAAGAAATAGCTGTATTATCAAAAAATTTATAGAAGATATAATATCTAATGAAGAATTAGCAAAAGTAGATTATGTTGAAGTAGTTGATGCTTTAAATCTAAAAAAAGTAGATATTATAGAAAGAGATACTTTAATTGCAATAGCAGTATATATAGGAAAAACTAGATTAATAGATAATTTTACTTTTAAAATATAGATATTGGGGAGAAAAAAATGAAATTAAACATGTTAAAAGCTAAGATACATAGAGCGAGAGTAGTTCAAGCAGAATTAAATTATGTTGGTAGTATTACAATAGATGAAGAATTATTAGAAGCATCAGGAATATTAGAATATGAAATGGTACAAGTTGTAGATATAGATAATGGAAATAGATTCGAAACATATACTATAGCAGGTGAAAGAGGATCAGGTCTTATTTGTGTAAATGGCGCAGCAGCAAGGTGTGTACAAGTTGGAGACAAGATAATAATAATGAGTTATTGTCAATTAAATGAAGAAGAGGCTAAGCTTCACAAGCCAAGAGTTGTTTTTGTTAATGAAGAGAATGCAATAACAGAAGTTACTAATTATGAGAAACATGGAGAAATTAGAAAATAATTAATTCTTAGAACCACTTTAAGAAAAAAGTGGTTCTAATTATTAGAATAAAAAAATAATAAAAATGTTGACATAATATTTTTATGTTGATATAATCATATTTGTCGCAAGACGAAATATGGAGAGATGGTCGAGCTGGCTTAAGGCACCGGTCTTGAAAACCGGCGTACCTTTGCGGGTACCGTGGGTTCAAATCCCACTCTCTCCGCCAAGAAATTGCATCTAAATTTTTAGATGCTTTTTAATTTAAATAACAAAAAAATAAAAAATATAATAAAAAATAAAAATAATAATTGACAATATATATAGTGGTTGCTATAATAATATTTGTCTCAAGGCATAAATATGGAGAGATGGTCGAGCTGGCTTAAGGCACCGGTCTTGAAAACCGGCGTACCTTTGCGGGTACCGTGGGTTCAAATCCCACTCTCTCCGCCATATAACCTTTTATGAGGGCACATGGAGAAATACTCAAGTGGCTGAAGAGGCGCCCCTGCTAAGGGCGTAGGTCGGGTAACTGGCGCCCGGGTTCAAATCCCGGTTTCTCCGCCAAAAGCATCTAATGAATATTAGATGCTTTTTTTTGTGCAAAAAAACAAAGTAATAGAAAGTAGGAACTTATTTTATTGTAAAAAATTTCCGTCAATGATATACTATTTTTATATTAATGAAGAATAATGAGTATGTATATCTGGGAGGATAAAGATGAAAAAAAAGTATGTAGTAGGTGTAGATTTAGGGGGAACTAAGATATATACTGCCCTAGTTGATTTAGATGGAAATATAGTTAAAGAAGTTACAGTAAAAACTGAAGCTCAAAAGGGTGATGCTGTAGTTTTAGATAAAATAATAAAAACTATAGATGATGTCTTAATAGGAACTGATATAGATGAAATTAAAGCCATTGGAGTTGGGTCACCAGGACCATTAGATGTTGAAAATGGATTAATAGTTTACACACCAAACTTACCATTTAAGAATTTTAATATAGTAAAACCTATAAAGGAAAAGTATAAAATAGACACTTATTTAGATAATGATGCAAATGTTGCTACTTTAAGTGAGTATATGTTTGGAGCAGGAAAAGGAAGCAAAAATATGGTCTATGTTACAGTAAGTACTGGAATAGGCGGAGGTGCAATTTTGAATGGAAGCTTATTTAGAGGAAGCACATCAAATGCTTTAGAGATAGGACATATTACAGTAATGAAGGGTGGCCCTAGATGTGGATGTGGTAATACTGGTTGCGCAGAAGCATTAGCATCAGGAACTGCTATAATGAAAAGGGCAAAAGAAGCTATAGAAAGCAAAGTAGAAACTTCTTTAAAGAATTATGAAGAGGTAACTGCTAAGGAAGTATTCTTAGAAGCAGAAAAGGGAGATAAGGTTTCTAAAGATATATTAAATGATGCATTATCATATTTAGGAATAACTATTTCTAATATAGCTAATTCATTTGATCCAGATAAGATAATTATAGGGGGAGGAGTTAGTGAAGCTGGTAGAATAGTATTTGATAAAATAGATTATGAGATGGAAAGAAGATGCTTAAAGACAATATATAATAACTGTAAGATAGAAAAAGCAGTATTAGGAAGTAAGGCAGGGGTATTAGGTGCTGCTGCATTAGCAATTCTAGAAAGTAAATAAAATAAACAAAGCTGCATTGCCATGAGATGTATTCATAGTAATGCAGTTTTTTATTAAGAATATAAGTTTATAAAAAATATATATGCTTATGTAGCCTTTTTTTATTATATATAAAAGATTTATAATAATATTATGTGGTAAAAGATGAAGGAGAGGGAGACATGATATACGGAGAAAAAATATATATGAGAGATGTGGTAAGAGAAGATATAGATATCTTATTTGATATATGCTCCCATAAAGATGTATTAAAATATAATGGACTAGCTACTGGTATTATGACTAAGGAATATATAAATAGTCAATTTCATCATCTTACTAAGCCTAATAAAAAGGAACTAGTTATAGTAAATAACTTTAGTGATATTATTGGGTATGTCTATTATAAGGAGAATAGTTATACTGTAGATGTTTATTCAATTGGGATAACTATAGGAAAAAATTATTGGCATAAAGGATATGGACAAGATTCCATAAAAGCATTATGTAAATATTTATTTAATAGTAGACAAGCTCATAAAATAGAATTAGAAGTTGTAAGTGCTAATAAAAGTGCTATAAATTGTTACAAAAAATGTGGTTTTAAGGAAGAGGGAATAAGAAGAAGCAAGTATTACTATTCAGGAAGATATTTAGATACTATAATTATGGGATTATTAAAAAAAGAATTTATTGAAGCACTTAGGGTATAATTAAAATATTAAATAATAGGAGTGTTTGTATGGGAATTAGATTTATTTTCGGGAGGGCCGGTACCGGAAAAAGTAGATTTTGCTTAGAGCAAATTAAAAAGAAAATTGAAAATAATACTGGAAATAATAAGCTTATATTAATTGTTCCAGAACAATATACATTTGATACTGAAAAAAAGTTTTTAGATATAGTTACAGAAAAAGGTTTCTTAAGAGGAGAAGTATTAAGCTTTAAAAGAATGGCTCATAGAGTATTTGAGGAATGTGGTGGAAGAACAGATATAAAAATAAGTGATTCAGGAAGAAATATGCTTGTATATAAACTATTAAGAGAAAATGGAGATAATCTTCAATACTTTAATAGAATGAGTAAGGAACAAGGTTTTTCATCAATAGTTTCAAAAGCTATAACTGAATTCAAAAAATATAATATTTCCTCGGAAATTTTAGGAGATAAAGAAGAAGAGATTCATGATGAAGAATTAAAAAAGAAAATGAATGATTTAAAAGTCATTTATAGTGATTTTAATGAGGTACTTCATAAGAGATTTATAGATTCAGATGATGAGCTTACTTTATTAGCAAAAAAGTTAAATGAATGTAATGTATATGATGGAAGTGAAATCTGGATAGATGAGTTTACTACATTTACTCCTCAACAGCTAGAGGTAATAAAAGTATTAGCTAAAAGGGCTAAAACAGTGAATATAACATTATGTAGTGATAGTTTAAGTGGAGGAAAAGAAGTAGATTACACAGATATATTTGATGCTATAAAGAATACTGAGAACTCCATATTAAATATGATGAGAGGAGAGAATATATCTTATTTAGAGCCTATAGACTTAAATAAGGGATATTCCTATAGATTCTTAAATAGTGAAGATCTACAACATTTAGAAAAGCACTTTTTTACTTATCCATTTAGACCATATAAGGGAAAAGCAGATAACGTAAGACTTTATAAGGCTAATAATAGTTATGAAGAAATTGATACTATAGCTAGGGACATCTTAGTAATGGTAAGAGATAAAGGATATAGATATAAGGATATAGCTGTTGTTTGTAGAAATATAGATGAATATGAAAAGATAGCTACAGTTATATTCAATGACTATCAAATTCCATTTTTCTTAGATAAGAAGAGAGAAATACTTGATAATCCTTTAGTAGTTTTAATAATTTCATCTTTAGAAATATTAACTAGTAATTGGTCTTATGAAAGCATGTTTAAATATTTAAAAAGTGGATTAGTTAATATAGAAGGAAAATATATAGATATACTTGAAAATTATGTTTTGGCTAATGGAATAAAAGGATATAAATGGACTAAGGATTTATATGATAAAGAAAATATATCTGAAGATGAAAATTTAGTTTTAGAGATTATGGAAGAAATAAGAGCTCCACTAATTAAACTCCATAATAATATAAAGGGCAAAAAGACAGTAAGAGATATAGCAACAAAATTATATGAGTTTTTAGATGAATTAGATGTATTTAAAACTTTAGAAAAGTGGTTAGATGAATTTAATGAATTGGGACTTCAAGATAAAATAAAGGAATATATACAAGTTCCTGAAATGGTTATGGAAATATTAGATCAGTTAGTTGAAGTTCTTGGAGATGAAGTTATAGAAATAAAGGAATTCACTAAAATTCTTATATCTGGATTTGAAGAAAAAGAAATAGGAGTAATTCCTATGGCCTTAGATCAAGTAAATATAGGAGATATATCGAGGATTAAAGGAAGAGAAGTAAAAGCCTTATATTTAATAGGAGTAAATGATGGAGTTTTACCAGCAGTAAGCAAAGATGAAGGGATAATTAATGATAGAGAAAGAGATATATTAAAAAACATTGGAATAAGATTGGCTTCAGATACAAGGAGTAGAGCCTTTGAAGAACAATTTATTGTTTACACAGCATTGACAATAGCGTCAGAATACTTAATGATAACATTCCCTATGGCAGACTTTGAAGGTAAGTCATTAAGACCATCTATAGTTATTCCAAGGCTAAAAAAAATACTACCTAACGTTATAGAAGAGAGTGAAATATATAATTTAAGAGATAAAAAAGATAAGTTTAGCAAGATTACTGCTCCAATTCCAACCTTTAATGAATTAATTTCTGCTTTAAGAATGGAGTTTGAAAAGGAAGCTGTAGATGAATATTGGGCAGAAGCCTTTAAATGGTTTGAAAATGATGAAGTATTTAGAAATAAAGCAAATACTATGTTCAAGGGACTTACTTATACTAATTTAGTAGAAAAAGTTCCTAGAGACAAAATAAGAAGACTTTATCAATTAGAAAATAAAAAGCTTGTATTCAATATATCAAGAATAGAAAAATACGCTCAATGTCCATTTTCTTATTATGTTCAATATGGTCTTAAAGCAAGAGATAGAAAAGTATATGAATTTTCAGCACCAGATTTAGGTTCATTTATGCATGACATACTAGATGATTTTACTAATAAAATTAGAACAGAAAAGATAGCTTGGTCTGACTTAAATAAAGAAAAGTGTAAAATTATAGTTAATCAATTAGTAGATAAAAAGCTTGAAGGTGATACTAACTCAATATTAAATAGTACAAAGAAATATAAATACTTTGCAGATAGATTTAAAAGGACTATAACTAAATCTGTTATGGTTATTTCAGAACAGATGAGAAAAGGAAAGTTTGAAGTATTTAGAAATGAATTTGAATTTGGAGGATTTAAAGACGGTGAGCCAATAAAGATAGATTTACCATCTAATGAAACAGTATATTTAGTAGGTAGAGTAGATAGAATAGACACCTTAGACTTAGATGGGAATACTTATATTAAAGTAGTTGATTATAAGTCAGGAAATAAGAAGTTTAATCTAACAGAAGTTTATCATGGATTACAAATACAATTACTAGTTTATTTAGATGCTCTTATTAAAAATTCAAAGTATATATTAGAAAAACAAGCTATGCCTGGGGCAATATTATATTTTAAAATAGATGATCCAATAATTAAATCTAAAAAGCAACTTACAGAAGAAGAAATAAAAAATAATATTCTAAAAGAGTTAAAAATGAGTGGGCTATTACTTAAGGATATAAATGTTGTTAAGGCAATGGATAGCGATATAGAATCTGCATATTCATTAATTATTCCAGCAGCAATAAAAAAGGATGGAAACTTTACAGCTACAAGTTCAGTAGTTACAGAGGAACAATTTGATATATTAAGAAAATATGTTAATGATAAAATGGCATCACTTTGCGAAGAGATGTTAAGTGGAGAAATAAAAATAGTCCCATGTAAAAATAATAATACTCCATATTGCGATTATTGTGATTATTCATCAATATGTCAATTTGATACTTCTATAGAAAACAACAAATATAAAATCATATTAAAGAAGAGTAATGAAGAAGCGTGGAAGTTAATAAAAGATGAAGTAGAGAAGGGAGGAGAAGAATAGTATATGGGAAGCACTAAATGGACTGAAGATCAGTTAAAAGCAATTACAACAAGAGAATGCAATCTTTTAGTTGCAGCAGCAGCAGGATCAGGGAAAACAGCAGTTTTAGTTGAAAGGATTATTAGAATTATAACGAATGAGGATAATCCAATAGATATAGATAAGCTATTAGTAGTTACATTTACATCAGCGGCAGCAGCAGAAATGAGAGAAAGAATAGCAGATGCTATATCAAAGGCCTTAGAAGTTAATCCGAATTCAAAGGTTTTACAAAGGCAATTAACTCTTTTAAGTAGAGCAAATATAACTACTATGCATTCCTTCTGCTTAGATGTTATTAAAAATTACTATCATATTATTGATCTTGATCCAACCTTTAGAATAGCAGATGAAACAGAAAATACATTATTAAAATTAGAAGTAATTAATGATATGTTTGAAGATTATTATGAAAATGAAGATGAGGAATTTAAGAATCTTATTGAAGCATATAGTACATCTAAAGATGATGAAAAATTAAAAAATATAATATTAGATTTATATAGATTTTCTATGAGTGGACCTTGGCCAGAAAAATGGTTAAAAGATAGTGCAGAGAGTTTTAATGTAGCTACTATTCAAGACTTAGATAAAACAGAATGGATAAAAGTATTAAAGGAAACTATATATATTGAAGTATCAGGATATATAAAGACCTTAGATAAGGCTATTGAATTAATTAAGGATACAGAAGGATTAGAACCATATTTACAAACTTTCAGTGATGAATTAAATATGTTTAATTCAATTATAGAATCATTAAATTATGGAATAGAAGAACTTTATAGTGAAATAAGCAAAGTTAATTTTGGAAGATTAAAAGCTGTTAAAAAGGATAAGGTTTCAGATGTAGAAGCTTTAGAAACAGTAAAATCTATAAGAGATAGTATTAAGAAAAAAACATCAAAACTAATTGAAGATAGTTTCTCTATATCTATAGAAGAAGCTTTAGATGGAATAAAAAAATCTTACCCTTACATGAAGATGATAAGTAAATTGACATTAGATTTTATTGAGAGATTTAAAATAAAAAAGAGAGAAAGAAACTTATTAGATTTTAATGATTTAGAACATCTATGTTTAAAGATACTTATTAAATATGATGATGAAGGAAATATAAGTCCATCAAGTGTATCTGAAGGTTTTAGAGAATATTTTGATGAAGTGCTAGTAGATGAATATCAAGATTCTAATAATGTTCAAGAAGCGATTATAGATTTAGTGTCAAGAAAGAGTTTAGATAATCCAAACGTATTTATGGTTGGTGATGTTAAACAAAGTATATATAGATTCAGACAAGCAAAACCAGAATTGTTTTTAGATAAATATAATAAGTATCCTTTAGAAGAGGGAAGTTTAAATAGAAAAATTCAACTTTATAAGAATTTTAGAAGTAGAGAAGAAGTTATAAGTGGAGTTAATTATATTTTTAAAGAGGTTATGTCTGAAAATGTTGGGGAATTAGAATATACAGATGAAGAAGCTTTAAATTTAGGTGCTAGCTATAAGGAAAATAAAGAAGAAGATGTAATTATAGCAGGTCCTATTGAACTTCACATTTTAGATAAGGCTGGAAGTAAAGATAACTTAGAAGAAGATAAAATAGAAGAAGTAAATTTAGGTGATGAAGAAACAGAAGAAGAGGAAGATGTTGATGCTATAAGTCTAGAAGCAAGAATCGTTGCAAGGAGAATTAAAGAATTATTAAATCCAGATGTAAAGACAGGAAAGATATTTAAGGTTTTAGATAAAGAAACAGGAGAATATAGACCACTAAAATATAAGGATATAGTTATTTTACTAAGAGCAACAAAAAATTGGTCAGAACTATTCTTAGAGGAACTTGGCTATGAAGGAATTCCTGTTTATGCTGACACAGGAACAGGATATTTTGAAACTATAGAAATAAGAACAATTATGTCCTTATTAAAAATAATAGATAATCCAATGCAAGATGTTCCTATGATTTCTGTTTTAAGATCTCCATTAGTTAGTTTTACTGCAGAAGAACTTGGTGATATTAGACTTTTAAATAAGGAAAAATACTTTTATGAAATTATAAATGAAGTGTCAGAAGACCAACATGAGGTTAATGAAGAACTTAAGGAAAAGTGTACTATATTCATTAATAACTTAGAAAAGTGGAGAAAGAAAGCTATATATACACCTATAGATGAATTTATATGGTATTTATATATGGATACAGCTTATTATGGATATGTAGGGGCTATGCCAAATGGAAAGCTAAGACAGGCAAATTTAAAAATATTATTCCAAAGAGCAAAACAATTTGAGAAAACTAGCTTTAAAGGATTATTTAACTTTATTAATTTTATTAATAAGCTTAGAAGTTCTTCAGGAGATATGGGAAGTGCAAAGGTACTTGGAGAAAATGAAGATGTTGTTAGAATTATGAGTATTCATAAAAGTAAAGGCCTTGAATTCCCAGTAGTATTTACTTCTGGCTTTGGTAAACAATTTAACTTAATGGATTTAAATAAATCCATTTTATATCATGATGATTTAGGCTTTGGGCCAGATTATGTAGATTTAGAAAAAAGAATATCATATAGTACATTAGCAAAAGAAGCTATAAAAAAGAAAATATTATTTGAAACTCTATCAGAAGAAATGAGAATTCTTTATGTTGCATTTACAAGAGCTAAGGAAAAACTAATTATTACAGGTGCAACTAGGGATTTAGAAAAATCAATATCAAGGTGGATATCAGCAGCCGCATTAGATAAGGAAATAGTTCCAGTATCAGAAGTGTTAAAGGGCAAGAGCTATTTAGATTGGATTGGAATGGCATTATGTAAGCATAAAGATGGTGAAGATCTTAGAAATTATATAGGTGTGAATAATGGACTACTTGTGAATGATTTTTCCACATGGAAGGTTAAAATGTGGAGGAAAAGTGATCTGATTGTGGAAAAAGATGAAGTGGCTGTGGATGAAATTAATGAAGGTGATCTATTTATAAACCAAGAGGTAAATAGTATCGATAAAGAGATAAGTAGAAGACTAGGTTATCAATATAAATATAGCTTAGCAGAAAAGCTACCAAGTAATGTATCTGTATCTGATTTAAAGAGATCTCTTTATGAACATGAAGATGATGATATATTAACTGTTAATATATTTAGAGATAAAGAGATATTAAAGCCTAAGTTTCTTCAAGAAAAGAAAGGGTTGTCAGCATCAGAAAGAGGAACAGCTGTGCATTTCATAATGCAAAAATTAAACTTAGATAAAGTATCTACAAGAGAAGAAATAAGAAATCAAATTGAAGATATGAAAAATAATAATTTACTTTCTGAAGAGGAGGTAAAATCTGTTGAGAAGACTAATTTTGTAGGTTTCTTTAGAAGTGAACTAGGAAAAAGGATGATGACTGCATATTCTGATGGAAAATTATTAAAGAGGGAACTTCCTTTTTATACAGAAATCAGTAGTTTAGAAGTAGATAATACTTTACCTGAAGAAAAATATAAAAATGAAAAGGTTAGGCTCCAAGGTATTATTGACTGCATATTTGAGGAAGATAATGAAATAGTACTATTAGATTACAAAACAGATTATGTAGTAGAAGGAATGGAAGAAGAAGTTATAGATAAATATAGAGTTCAATTAAGATATTATAAAGAGGCTGTTGAAAAGATAACAGGAAAAAAAGTTAAAGGAAGCTATTTATATTTATTTGGATTAAGTAAGGAAGTTATAGTAGATTAATAATTAAAGGGGCTGACTAAACAGCCCCTTTAATTATTATCTATGAAACTTTTACTTAATTTTAATAGTGTTTCTTTTGAATTTAGAGTAGAATCTTCTAAGACCTTCTCTAGTAAATAATTTAATATTTCGCCTACTAGTTTTCCAGGTTTTACTCCTAGGCCATTTATTAAGTCATTTCCTGCTATATTTAAATCTTTAATCACTAACGGCTCATTATTTTGTATAATTTCATTAACTAAATCCTCAGTATAACCTACCTTTTTTAAAAATGGTTTAGGATTATTTAAAGAGTTAATATCTGCTCTTTGAAGTTCAAATAATAAATGTATATTATCTTTACCAACAGAATTTAATAGTTTTTTAACTTCATATTTTGTAGGCATAGTATTAACATTTAAAACTAAGTGATGTTCAATTAATTTACATACAACATTTATAGTATTATTATCAAATCTTAGCGTAGATAATATCCTTTTAGCCATTATTGAGCCTTCAAGGCAATGTCCAGGGAAACCATAAAAGCTTCCATTATTAAGAGGCGTTAATGTATTTATTTTACCTACATCATGAAATAAGGCTGATAATCTTAATATTAAATTATTTTTAGTATTATCAATAACTTTTAAAGTATGTAAAAAAACATTTCTATTATGATTAGTACACTTAGGTGAAAAGCCAACTAATGAGTTTATCTCTGGTAAAATTATTTCTAGAAGCTTTGTTTCTTTTAGTAGCTCTAATCCTTTAGAGGGATTAGGCGAAATTAATATTTTACAAAGTTCATCTCTAATTCGTTCATTACTAATATTAGAAATAAGTAAGTAATTCTTTTTAATGGCATTTAAAGTATTTATTTCGATATCAAAGGACAATTGACAACTAAACCTAATGGCACGAAGCATCCTTAAAGCATCTTCTTTAAATCGTTTATTAGGGTCTCCAACACATCTTATTATTTTATTTTGTATGTCATTAACTCCATTAAAATAATCAATTAAACCAGTAATTTCATTATATGCTAGAGCATTTACAGTAAAATCTCTTCTCGATAAATCTTCCTTTATATCTGTAACAAAATTAACAGATGAAGGACGTCTATTATCTAAATAATCTCCATCTGTTCTAAAGGTTGTAACCTCGTATGGAGTGTTATTTATTAAAACAGTAACAGTTCCATGCTTTAAGCCTGTAGGGATAGTTTTATTAAAAAGCAAAATAGTGTTATCTGGTTTAGAAGAAGTAGTTATATCATAATCTTTAGGCTCTTTACCTAATATACTATCTCTAACACAACCACCTACCATATAGGCTTCATAGTTATTTTTATAAAATTTATTAATAATAAAATTAACATCTTTTGGAATAAATATTTTCATTTTTATCCTACCTTTTAATTATTATAAATAAATAATACCATAAAATGAAATAATTAATTAATTTATAGAAAGATTTTATGTGGTATACTTTCCATAGGAATTCATATATAGGGGAGGTAGTTATGAAGAATAAAAAAATTACAATGATATTTTTGCCTATTATAGTAATTATATTTATTATTATTTTTAGTATTTCCATTTATAAGTCTAACAATGAAAGAAAGATAATTAATAAGATAGAAGCACAGATTTCAAATGGAAGTTATGAGGAAGCTATAGAATCCATAAATCAATATAAAAATAATGAAATATTGATTTTATATAAAAATATATTAAAAGATTTTTTAGAAATAAAAAACGAAGGTAATATTGATAAAGTTAAAGAAAAATTAGATAGTTTCAAAGAACAGTATGATAAGTATTTAAGTAATGAAATATTTAATACATTAAATGGATATATATTAAAAATTGAAGATAATATAAAAAACTATTATATTGAAATTAGTGAAGCCAAAGAGAAGATAGAAGAAGCCATTAATGAAGATATATCTTCAGCAAAGGAAATGATAGATAAGTTTAAGACAAAGTATCCAAATGAGAATATATTCAATATTGAAGATGCATATAATAAAAAATTAGAGCAGATAAAAGAGGATGAAGAAAAAATAGAAGAGAAAATAGAGGAAAAAACAGAGTCTACAGATAAAGAGAAAGTATCTAATAATAATAATAGTACATCTCAAATAGGTATTTCAAACACTGTAGCATCTAGAAAGTCTGGTCAAATAATAACAGTTGTAAGCAAAGGGGGATCTTATGGAGAATTAGTGTTTTGGGAAAAAGATAGTAATGATGAATGGATCTTAGTGGACAAGGTCTCAGCAAGATTAGGACAAAATGGAATGAAAGCAGCTAGTGAAGTATATGAAATGGATAAAAGTACTCCAACAGGAATATATTCGCTAACAGAAGCATTTGGAATAAATTCTGATCCAGGAAGTAAGATTAGATATAGGCAATTAGATGGTACGGAATACTGGGTAGATGATGTAAATTCAGATTATTATAACACAATGCAATTTGGAGAAGCTGATGGTAGATGGAGTTCAGCAGAGAAATTAATTGAATTTGAAGGTTATTACAACTATTCATTAGTTATAGACTATAATAGATGGCCAGTAATTCCAGGTAAGAGTTCAGCTATATTTTTACACTGTGATTTAGGTTCATATACATATGGATGTGTTGCAATACCACAAGAAAATTTAGTTAATATTATTAATAGGCTAGATCCTGAAAAAGATCCTTTTATAATAATAGATTTTTCATATCAAGATATATATACTAAATATTAATATGTTGAGATTATGTGATAATTTTAAAAAAAGATATGTAATTTATTGGACTTTAGTAAGATTTTTTAGTATATAGAAAAATAGGGCTGTCTCGGCAGCCCTATTTATTTAATTTATGATAATTTTTGTTCCATCATCAATATTGTCATATAACCATTTAGCATCTTCTACATTTAATCTTATGCAGCCATGGGAAGCAGGTTTTCCTAGTGTATAATCTACAATATTTTCTTGAGATTCATCATAAGGTAGTGAGTGAAAAAGGTAATCACCCATAAATTGCACCCAATACTTAGCACCTTGTTGAAATTCTTCTGAATAGAACCAGTCACCTCTATCAGTAACTGAAAAAATGCCCTTAGGGGTTTCCTTACCTTCTATACCAGTTGAACTACTAAATTCTTTTATAAGATTCCAATTGTTATTTGAACCAGAATAAATATAAGTCATCTGCTTATCTAAATTTAAGTAAACTAAATAAGGAGTTTTACTAGATATAGAAAAACCATTTATATTATTTGGAGTTATTTCTTGAAGAATTGCATTAGAAGTATACTCTGAATCATCTCCCTGATATTCTTCTTTAAATAACTTTATTGAATTAATTTTATTTTCAATTTCAATTATTTCATCTTTACTTAAAAGATTTTCATCATAATTAGATAAGATATTAAGTGCTTTTGTATAATATTTATTAGCAACTAACTCATCAACACTTTCAAGTAAATAATTTTTATAGTTCTTTTCAAAATCCTTTATATATCCTTTGGCAATTTCATAATCTTTGGGAGATGATTTAGAAACTAAATGAAAATATTTCATAGCAGTTTCATAATCCTTTTCATTAAAAGCGGATATTCCAAGATTTAAATAACTGTCTTCATTATATTTGAAGTCATTATCTGAATTAATTGTATTATTAGCATTTGAAATAGTAGTAGGTAGAATATTTTTATATTTATCATCTAAAGCAATAATTAATTTGTCTAAAGACGAATTTAATACATTATAGCTTTTAATTTCATTTAATATTTCTAAAGCATAATCAGGGCTAATTTCATTATTAGATAAAGAAGAACAAATTTTATTTACGATATCAGTAAAGTAGGATGTTAAGTCAGTATTAAGCTTATTCTTTTTTATAGTTAAAACTTTATTATTTATTACAGATTTTGCATCAGAAAATTCATAGTTATTAAATTTAGTATAAAATTTAGATGTTAATGCTTCATATTGTGAGCTTAAATAAATATTTGCAGTAAACCCTAATAGTATTAGTAAAAGTAAAATAGAGAATAATTTAAAGAGAGAAAATCTATTTCGCTTTTTGGATTTAGTACTATACATTTTTTGACCTCCTTAAAACATATATTATAATCATTAACAAAAGTATTAAAACTTAATCCTAAAAATTAAATTTTATAAAAATTATCATTATTGTATGTTAAAATAGTAAATAAGTAGAAAATTCTAAGGAGTTTAAGGAATTATGAATGAAAAAATGAACTTTCTAAAGAGATTAAAGATTAGTATAACTAGTATAAAGGGGTATAAGGAGTTAATAAAAGAAAAACTTTCAAAAGCAATTTTATACTCAATAATATTTTCTTTAATAATTGGTGTTATACAAGGAGTATTTAGCTTTATAACTATTAGTGCTATACAAAAAACTATGGAAAAAGTTATTTCATCAGATGAGTTTAAATTTACATTTCAAGATGGAATATTAAATTTTGAAAATTCTCCTATAAAAAGTGAAGAAGGAGGGGAGATGATAGTATACATTGATACAGATATTTCTTTAGATGAGAAGGATACTATAAGAAATATAGTAGTACATAAAGATATGTCAATTTCTATACTAAAGGATGGAATATCATGTAGAATTAATGGAGAAGAGACTGAATTTAAGTTTAGTGATGTTCCTCTTGTTGGGGAAATAAATAATGCTATGCTATTAAAATCAATGAATATCATTGGATTAGCTAAATATGTGGCTTTTGTTAATTCTATAATAATGACATACATTATGTTCATGATAAACGTTTTAATACTTTCTTTATTAGGATTAATATTAAATGCAATAAATAGACTAGAATTAACTTATGAAAAGATATTTAAAATTTCTATATATGCTAACACAACAGGAACTATAATAGGAATAATAGTTCAAATAGGATCACTTGGATTTCTAATTTCAGGAGTATATTTATTATTAATAACTAATTATTTAAGAAGTGAAAAAAATATAAATAATATATTGTAAGGGGCTTTCTAAAAAGCTCCTTTTTTATTTATTATATGTAATGAAAAGTAACCATATAAGTGAAATGTTTGTAATACATTTATATAAAATATTGAAAAATCAACATAATAACTGGGAAAAACTACAAAAAATCTTGTTGTAAAAAAGTGTATATGATAAACTATAATTATGGGGTTAAAAATTAAATATATAACTGTTATGGAAGGAATTATTATGATGATTAATAGCGAATTTATAGGAAGGGAATTATTATCAAATAAGGACAAATTAAATGAGTTTTTTTTGCGAAGTGGAAGGGACTTAACAAAAGATGATTTAGTGAGAGTCATAACAGAAACAATTAAAAGAAATACAAGGGAAGAGAACTTTTTGTTAAATATTTCTCATGACTTAAGGGGTCATTTAAATGTAATATTAAGCGTTATGCAAGTTATAAATTATGGGAATAACTGCATAATTGATAAAAAGGCTAAAGAATACATGGAGATAGTAAGAAAAAATAGTTTGAAGATGCTTAAATTAATTAATAATTTAATAGACACTACAAAACTAGAGAATAATTACTATGTCCTAAATAAGAAAAATATAGATATTATTTCTATGATTGAAAGTACAGTAAATTGCATAGATAAATATGCAAAACAAAAGAACATTCAATTAATATTTGATACAAATGAAGAAGAATGCATAATGGGAGTAGATCCAGAAGTTATGGATAGGATAATTATGAATTTATTATCTAATGCTATAAAGTTCTCATATAGTAATACAAATGTATATGTAGATATATTTGTTTTGAATTCTGAGATTAGAATTTCTGTAAGAGATGAAGGACCAGGCATTGCAAAGGAATATCAAGAAAAAATATTCAATAGATTTTACCAAATGGAAAACAATAAGTATAGTGACACTTTGGGTAGTGGTATAGGCTTAGACTTAGTTCATTATTTAGTTAAATCTATGGATGGAGAAATTATATTAAATAGCAATGAGGGTGAAGGATGTGAATTTATAATTCTATTACCTATAACAAAAGCGGAGGAAAAAGAAAATTATTGTTTAAATGATGAAAAAAGTAACAAGATTCAAATGTTAGAAATAGAATTTTCTGATATATATAATAATTAAATTTTATCAGATAAATATAGTTGCTTGATTTATTGAAATAGTTGTGATAATATAGTCTATGTTGAACAACTATATGCGGTGGTAGCTCAGTTGGATAGAGTAGCTGGCTACGAACCAGTTGGTCGGGGGTTCGAATCCTCTCCGCCGTACCATAACAAACCCTGTAATATTAATGTATTACAGGGTTTGTTTC